>NZ_JBPAOH010000026.1:0-72263 GCF_050875635.1 Tolypothrix sp. VBCCA 56010 | reverse complement strand
TTCCTTTATCAATCATGAAAAACGAGCAACTTTTTTGAATTCTTGAAAAACTGTATCACAGGTTACTATTTTTTGACGATCGCAAAAGTTTTCGGTCTACTGAAATTCTCTTATCATCTGGCGGTTGGTTTCATCCTCACTGGAAACCATGGTATTAACGAGCAAGATATAATCGAATTTATCCTTCCACTCAGGTTTTTGTTCTGTTAATTTGGTAGAATCAGCTAGCTCAAAAACGAATTGCTGATTCTTGAGTCTGGAATCTCCCAAGGCTTGAAACCAACTTTCCACGGCTTTTTCAATCGCCGTCTGGGAAAAATCGGTACAGTAAACCTGTCCAATGTTGGGACAAAATTCTAGTAATGTCTTCTGAAGATAAATTTCCGAGCCACAACCGGGAATTAAAACTTTGATATCAGGCGAATTGGGAATATCAAAACCGGGAGAGCGTTCGGGACGGACTAAGGTTTTGCAGATTTTCGGGTCTTGGGTCAGGCTGAAAGTATTATTGGCATAATCCTTGTGGTTTTCATCCCAGAGAGCTTTCTCTTCCTCAAGTGATTTTGAGGCAAGGCCCTGGGAAGATGGGATTAGCCATTTGGAATCATTTGTACTCGTCATAAAACTCAACTCCAATATATTTAATACACGTCAAATCTGTTATCAGGAACGGACAAGCTCTACTACATCGTTATTTGCTCTATGACTTTGTTGCCAAAGCGTGGCATATAGTCCCCCAAGTTGAATCAAATCTACATGACTACCTGATTCAACAATGCGCCCGTTTTCCATCACAAAAATTACATCCGCACGTAACGCTTGACTAATGCGATGGGTGATGATAATGACTGTGCATTCTGACGCAATGCGCGATAACGTGGCGAGGATTCCTGCTTCGGTAATCGGGTCTAGTGCTGATGTGGCTTCATCTAAAATTAGGATGGCTGGATTTCTCACCAAGGCTCTTGCTAGGGCGATTCTTTGCCGCTGTCCCCCCGATAGCTGTCCGCCTCTATTGCCAACGGGTGTATCATAGCCTTGAGGTAAACTCAGAATAAAATCGTGAATTTCTGCGGCTTTGGCTGCGGCTTCTATTTGCTTTCTTGTAGCTTCTAAATAGCCCATGCGGATATTCTCTTCCACCGAGTCATTAAACAAAATGACATCCTGAGAAACCAGTCCAATTTAAGAACGCAGTGATTGTTGCGTGCAGAAGCGCAAATCAACTTTATCAAACAGAATTTGACCCTTATCCAGGTCATAAAATCGTGTCAGTAAATTGACAATTGTACTTTTACCTGCACCAGAAGAACCAACAAACACTGCAAAGTCCCCTTTGCGGATATTTAGGGATAGGTTCTTAATTCCTCTTCTTTCTTCCGAGTAGCTAAAGCTAGCATTTTCAAAACGAATTTCACCCTCAAAATGCGGCAAGTCAACGGCGTTTGGAGCATCCTGCACTTGGGGAATTTCTGACAAAATATCGCTGATGCGTTGCAGGGCTGCCACTGCTGCTATAAATTCAGGCAACATTGCAGTCAAGCCAAGGATATTGAGATGCAAACCCAGCAAGAAAACCTGATAAGAAACGAGCGTTCCTACTGTAATCAAATTCCAGTAAGTCATCGCCGCACCGACACTTAAAATTACAACTTGCAAGAGGACAAAAACTACAATGGGAATTTTCTGTACTAGGTAAGACACAAACATTGCCGGGACATAAACTCGTTTCAAGTCATTCAGATGAACTGAAAATCTTTTGGTAACTTGTTTTTCCAGCCCAAATATTTTGACAACGGATTGCGAGAGAATATTCTCTTCGGCTATGCTGGCAATTTCTCCTTCCTTGTCCATCAATTCATAGCTCTTTTCAGTAGCAATTTGGGCAATTTTTGTCGGAGCAATTATGCAGAATGTTAAACCAATGCAACTGAGAATAGCCAACTGCCAGTTAAGAAAAAAGAGGATCGAGACAGAAAATAGGATGCCACTGAAGTCTATAATCAGCACTGACAGTCCCATTGTGACCAAACCACTTTCCACTCTATTTGTATCTGATATTAAACATTTGACAATATCCTCAGCAGAACGCCGCCCAAAAAAATCCATCGACAGGTTCTGGAGATGCTCAAATATAGAGATGCGGATATTGTTGATTATCAGAATACCCAAACGCGCTCCTAAGAAGTTTCCTAGCAAACCGATGCAGCCGTATAAGATTGCGCCAACGACCATGAGCGAGATAATTAAAATCAAAAGACCATAGTTTTTAGGAACAATAGCCGCATCGATAATAAATTTTAAACTAGCCCTCATGGCTGAATCAAATGCTGCGTCAAATATCAGGCAGCCAACAAGTAAAATAGCTAGCCATTTATAACCAGCAATATATTTATTAATACTTTTGAGAAACCAAAGAGCCTGCATTATTATTTGGTCTGAATGTCTGAAAAACTTAATTGGCTTTTTTTTCGGCAGTAGTAAGAGCGCGAAAATAAAATAAATAATTCATCAGTGACATAGAAATAGCTGCTGATGAATTATTTAAGTTATATTCTGTTATTTGTTATTAGAAACCGCGCGGGTATCTTAGCATGATTTTTTCTCCTTTTTATTGGGTTTTAATTGTTTTTTCGCTGAACACCAGCGACATAGAAATAGCTGCTGATGAATTATTTGAGTTATATTCTGTTATTTGTTATTAGAACCAGAATCGTCTCATGATTTTTTCTCCTTTTTATTGGGTTTTAATTGTTTTTTTTCGCAGAACACCTACCACTGATTATGCGGTATGCGTTTTGCTTGTCTTTGTCATGTACGTTTTTAAACTAAAAACATAACAGTAATTACACGTATTTAGCGCCAATTCACTTTGGCAAGCAATTGTATAACAAATATTAACTTTATAAGTATATAAGTCAGGTGATTGCCCAATTAAATATAGCGCTTTGCAGTTGAGTCCAATTTCCCTACGTTCGCGCAGCGTCTTTGTGATTGAGAAGAGAGGCAAGGGGAGTAAGACTCAATCTCCTATGAGGAGAGAGGAATGGAAGCGAGGTTAAAAATGTACTCCACCCAACCGAGAACCGCTATAAATGTGGTTTAGCTTATTGCATTGCCATGCAACCGGCTATAGTAGCTCTCTCGTCGGCTCTGTGTGCGACGACATACTTGTAATTTGATACTAAATTTTTAGATAAATTACTGGTAATTACTTATATGAGTATTTTGTACTGTTATGTATAACCTGCAAAAAAGCACACCGTACCATTCTTTTGCAGTTGTAGGTTCGAGTCGGTGATCGCCCACCCCAACTTTCTACACCTTAAACTTTTCGGTAATCCGTTTCATCGCCTCTTCCACATTCTCCCGGCTATTAAATGCCGAAATCCGATTCTAATCGCCAGCCAATTGCAATTATTATTAACAATTTTTTATGTAAAACTTAACCACGCGAATACATCTGCAACAGATAATTGCCAGTCTTTTAATACACTGAGAACTGGTAGAATATCTTGTCCTTCTTTAATTTCTGGTAGTTGGTTAGGTTGAGAAACCATTACAGATTCATCTTCGGGGTCAAGAAACCAACCTAGCTTTGTACCATTTTGTATAGAAAATGTAATTTTACGGATAACTCTGTTTGGAGATTGTTCGGGAGAAAGAATTTCAATTATCCAATCTGGATAAATTTCAAATTTATTAGCTACTCTCCCTTTGGCATCAAGAGGAATTCTTTGCCATTCAAACACAGCAATATCTAAAACTAAAGAGCGATCGCCAAATGTGCAGCGTAATTCAGTAAAAGCATAAGCTATTTTTTGTACTTTACCAACTTGATTGATAGCAGAGACTAATTCGGTTTGAATTGTACTATGTTTTCCCTGTGGCATTGGCTTTTGGTAGATGCGTCCGTCGATATATTCACTAGCAGGTTTGGTTTCTGACAATTTCAGAAACTCTTCTAGCGAAAGGTTTGAAGATACCTGAGTTGATAGCATAATCAGCAATTACTCCTTAAAACCCTGCCAAGAATTTTGCAATCTGTTTAGGGCATATTCGACTTTTTGATAAGCTAGCACCAAAAGCGATCGCCTCTCTACTTGACAATAGCTTTCAACTGTGTTTCTTGCCTAGCAACCTAGCGTACTCGCCTTTGATGATTTCATAACACTCACAGGAAGCAGCTTCCAATTTCTGCCGATTCAAAATGGTAATTTTGCCACGGGTGTAGCGAATCAGTCCTGCTTGTTGAAGGCTGTTAGCTGCCTCCGTGACCCCAGCACGTCGTACACCCAGCATCTGGGACATAAATTCTTGAGTCAGGGGCAACTCGTTTGACTGTATACGGTCACAGACGATCAGCAGCCAACGGGCAAGTCTCTCATCCAAACGATGGAGGCGGTTGCAGGCAGCCCCTTGAGAGACTTGGGCGTACAGCGCTTGTATGTACCGCAGCAGCAGGCTTTGCAGTGAACCACCCTGCTCAAACTCCGTTTTCAGCAAGCTTGCCTTCATCCTCATGGCAGAGTCAGGAACCTGCACGGTCGCGGTTGTGGTCGCGATGTTGTCTCCCAAAACTGGGGGGATACCCGTTATCCCATCATTACCCACTAAGCCCACTTCGACCATCGAGCCATCATCCATAGTGGAGAGCAAAGAAACTATTGCCCGAAGGGGAAAATAGACGTATTCGATTGGTTCACCAACCTCGTGAAGGACTTGCTTTAAAGAAAGCTGGACATGCTTTAGGTGGGGAACAAGGCGCTGGTACTCAGCATCTGGTAAACCTGCTAGCAGCCGATTGACTGCCTGGGGGGAGGCTTCGGACATCGGGTATTTGTCATCTCCGGAAATTGAGTCTTTGTTAGAAAAAACAACTAACGGCATAAGGAGAAGAATCTAGACCCTAATCCGAATGTCAAGAGTGTTGATTTCCCAAAAAAATCAAAATTTGGTTTTTATTATATGATAGATATTAAAATTTTCCGCCGCCTCTACCGCTCGCGGTAGAGGCGGCGGAGAACTAATTAGGTATCCGGAGCGATCGCCCACCCCAATCTACATTTTAAACTTCTCGGTAATCCGTTTCATCGCTTCTTCCACATTCTCCCGGCTATTAAATGCGGAAATCCGAAAGTAACCTTCACCCGCAGCACCAAAACCAGAACCGGGTGTTCCCACAACATTTACAGTTTGCAACAATTTATCGAAGAAATCCCAACTCGACAAATTATTAGGCGTTTTCACCCAGACGTAAGGCGCATTTACGCCGCCATATACCTGCAATCCCGCTGCTGTCAGTTGTTCCGTAATTATTTTTGCATTTTCCATATAAAACTTGACAAGTGCCTGAGTTTGTGATATACCTTCCTCAGAGTAAATTGCCTCGGCTCCGCGTTGGACGATATAAGACACTCCATTAAACTTGGTAGATTGGCGGCGATTCCACAGCTTCCACAGTTCCACATCGGAATTATCAGCAGCTTTGGCTTTGAGTGTCTTCGGCACAACCGTTAAGGCACAACGAGTACCGGTAAAGCCGGCATTCTTGGAAAAAGAGCGAAACTCGATCGCACAATCTCTTGCCCCTTCAATTTCATAAATCGAGTGCGGAATCTCGGAATCGGTGATAAACGCTTCGTAAGCTGCATCAAAGAAAATAATCGAGTTATGAGACTTAGCATAATCTACCCACGCCTTCAAATGTTCTTTGCTGGCAGTTGCGCCGGTGGGATTATTAGGAAAGCACAGATAAATTAAATCGATTTTCCGATCGGGAATTTCGGCAGTAAAGTTATTCTCTGCCGTAATTGGCAAATATACCAAACCCTCAAACTCACCTTTATCATTAGCCGCTCCGGTATGTCCAGCCATGACATTGGTATCTACATACACCGGATAAACAGGATCGGTGACAGCGATCGCATTATCATTACCAAAGATATCCAGAATATTGCCCGTGTCGCATTTAGAACCATCAGAAATGAAAATTTCCGATGCATCAACCTCACATCCGCGAGATTGAAAGTCATGTAAAGCAATTTTCTCACGCAACCAAGCATAACCTTGTTCTGGACCGTAGCCTTTGAACGTAGAGCGATCGCCCATTTCTTCGACAGCTTTAATCATCGCTGTGCGACAAGCTTCAGGTAAAGGTTCGGTGACATCACCAATACCTAACCGAATGATATTTGCCTCACTGTTTGCCTCCGCGAAAGCATTGACTCGTCGAGCAATTTCTGGAAACAAATAGCCTGCTTTGAGCTTAAGGAAATTGTTATTAATTTTCGCCATAGTAGATTGCGACAAACACGAAATACGACATCAGCCGGAGAGTGCCTACGCTGAGTGGAACCTCAATATTGTGCAATATATCCGAACTATTATTCCTCAAAGTTACCATCTTATCGAGCCGCAAAATTTCTTCATCGTCTATAACTAGATCCCCGACTTCTTTAAGAAGTCGGGGATCTAAGTCTTTCGCTTGGATATTACTGCTGCTCAGGTGTCGTTGTTGATTCCTCAGGAAATTGCTGTGGTTCTGGCTCAGGTTCAGGCTTGAGCAAGTCGCGCCAACTCCTAATTTGCTCTCGCGCTGCGCTGTAAGCAGCAGAACCTTGAGGAATCAGTTTTGCGGTTTCAATAGCTCTAACGACATCAGACTCACTTTGAGAGCGTGCTATATCTAATAATTGTTGACTCCATTGGTCAATAGCCGGATTCACGTCATTGCGTAACAAACTACGACTTGGCACTCGATCGGCTAGCTGTATTGCCTCTGACAAAGCTTCTGGAGTGCCAGCAAGTGCCACTTCTCGCGCTTTCCGCCAATTTTGTCTAGCGCGAATTTGCCCTCGCCAATCGTCTATAGATGCTTGTGCTTCCCCAGAAAGTGCGCGTCCCGATGAGGCAATTTGTTCGGCGGCTTTAACCGCAGAGGCTAGATCGCCAGTACTAGCAATTTGTCGCGCTTGATCTAAGTATGGCTGGTCTTGAATTCGCTGAATTTTCGCCGTCCAAGTGCGAATTTTTCGGCGTGCTTCTGGATATAATGCCCGACCATTACGAATTTGACTTGCTTCGGCGATCGCTGCTTGCAACGAGTTAACATCTTCTATAAAACTTATCTGTTCAGCGCGTTCCAAATAAGGTTTATCTTCGATTGTCTCAGCTTCGGCACGCCAGCGTCCCATTTCTTGTCTAGCTTCAGAACCACGAGGATTATTAGCCGGGATAAGACGCGCTTGAGCGATCGCTGCATTCAAATCGCTAACTGTTCCCTGACTTGCCAATGTACGGGCTTTTTCTAAATTGGCAACATCTTCAATTTCCAGCTGCCAACGGGCAATCAGTTTTTGTGCCTTGTCGTAAACTGGTCTTGAAGGGTCAATTTGTTGTGCTTGGGCGATCGCTGTTTCTAAACCAGAAACACTGCCGATCCATGCATTTCTTTGGGCATCAGCTATAGCTGTAAAGTCTTCGATTTCTAACTTTAGCCCTGTACTTGCCGGAATTTTGCCGACAATTTCCAGCGCTTCATCCGCATCCCGGCGATCTAGCTTTTTCTGTGCTAATGCCAGGATTTTCCGTCCAAACACTGGAATCGTTGCCTGTGCCTTTTGATAAACGTAACTATCTTGCCCAATTGATTCAGCTATCTTGATGGCTTTTAGTAAATTATCTACTCCAGAGTCTTCAGCCAAGCCGTTGGCTTTTGCTAACTTCTCGCCATCTTCTCGCGCTGAGACAATCAAGCGATTTAATTGATCGTACTTAGCTGTTTGCCAGTATTTATTATCTACCCGCAGCAATTTAGATGCCACCATAAAAGCGGATTGCCAATGTGCTTGGCGTAGTTCTTCTTCCGCTTTTTGGTAAATGTTTTCTCCCTTAGACCAAATTGACTGCCATTTGGTGATTTGCTCATCTACTAATTTCTCAGCCGAGAGGTTTTGAGGAATTTTGTGTGCTGTTGCGATCGCTTCGTCTAACTTTCCTGATTGAAAACTTTGATCGGCTAGCTGTAAAATCGAACGCGACCACTCTTCTAGGTTGCGATTAATTTCTGCCCGTAGTGGGTGATTTTCTGGCAGTTGCTTGACTAAGGCGATCGCTTGTAACAAGTCATTCACCGTCTGCTTAGAAGCTGCCAATTGAGCGCAGTGCAGCCGCACCGATGCACTAGCAAGGGGCCAAAAAATCGATGGACAGTTTGGCGCCGATGGTAACTTTAGCAGCATCGCCATCGAAATAAAGCCGATACTGCCAGGAATCAACGCTAATAAAACTGCCCATAACACCCAGCTTTTCATCCAGTTGGGCATTTGACCATCAAAAGTGCTGGCTGTCCCTTGTTCTTTATCAGAATTGCGTTTTTTTCGGCGCTTCACTGACTTTGAGGTAGAACCATTAGCTGGGACACCAGACACGCGATCGCCGATTGGGAGCGATCGTGATAATCTGGTTATTTCATCTGGCTCTGTTGCTCTGGCTGATGACCAACTCTCTGGAATATCCCGCTCTGTCATCTCTCACACCAAAATAATTTCACAGCGATCTGTAATGATTCGATAATTTCTTTGTTGCCATAGTAACTTTCTCGTCATGAAAAAGCTAGTCTCAATTATCTCTCTCCACAGATATCATTAACGCAATGAAATAAACGTATCTTTTTATACTTATATTGAAACAGAAGATTCCGCCTGCAAATCGTCAATCAATTGGGCTAGCTGGTCGCTACTTGCGTGATATACTGACCCGCAAAAATCGCAAGTTGCCTCAGCGCCATCATCTTTAGCAATCATGTCTTGCAGTTCAGCTTCTCCTAAAATTTTTAACGCTCCGAGTACGCGGTTAAAAGAGCAACCACAATGAAAGCGTAGCATTTGAGTTTCCGGGAAAATCACCAAATTCATATCACCCAGCAAGTCTTGAAAAATTTCTGGCAATGTTTTGCCTGCTTGCAACAAAGGCGTAAATCCAGCTAAACTTGCCACTCGTGATTCCAACTTTGCGACTAGCTCTTCATCTCTAGCGGCTTTTGGCAACACTTGTACGAGTAAGCCTCCAGCAGCAGTCACCCCATTAGCACCCACGAACACACCTAAAACTACAGCAGAAGGTGTTTGTTCTGAGTTTACCAGGTAATGAGCTATATCGTCCCCAATTTCCCCAGAAACGAGTTCTACCGTACTAGAGTAAGGATAGCCGTAACCCACATCCCGAACGACGTAAAGGTAGCCATTACCGACTGCACCACCTACGTCAAGTTTTCCTTTGGCATTGGGAGGCAATTCGATCGCCGGATTTTCTACATAGCCGCGTACCGTTCCATCTAAGCCAGCATCTACCAAGATACCACCCAAAGGACCATCGCCTTTAATTCGGACATTGACTCTAGAGCCTTCTCGCTTCATATTAGAAGCCATCAACAAGCCAGCTGCCATAGTTCGACCCAAGGCTGCGGTTGCTACATAAGAAAGCTTGTGTCTAGTCCTTGCTTCTTCTGTCAGACGTGTGGTAATCACACCGACTGCACGAATTCCACCATCAGCCGCTGTGGCGCGAATTAACTGATCCGCCATGAATAACCTTACATTTCTTAACAAGTTCACTTTTTCTATTTTAAGTTCATCAGCTCGTAGAAAAGTGACCAAACAAAGCAACAATGGTTAAAGATGTCCGTATGAAAAGAAGCGGTTTTCCGCGCTTGTAGAAAGTAGGGAATTTTGAAGAAATATTTCAACGTGCCCGTCGTGTAATGAAATTTTCATTTTCCTTTGAACAAGCCCGTATCTGATGAACCACATTTGTCATACTAAAAGAAAATGCGTTCGCTCTCAAAATGTTCGGTAATTTTCAACAAAGTCAACTACGTATAGAAGTTGAAGCATCAGCAGCTACAATTCGTGACAGTCTGCTGCGTCCCGTGCAACAAGAAAAATGGCTCATCGGGCAACGTTTTTCCCCCGGAATGCCTGAAGAATTACATTCAGGATTTCAGTTTACTAGTTCAATTGGACCAGTTAAGATTCATCATCAAGTAGATGTGGCAAAACCCAATTGTTTGCGCTTGCTACTCAGTCAAGGTATCGACGGCTTTCATGAATGGTACTGGGGTGAAGGTTGGGTACAGTCTCGCTTGGAAGGAGTATCAATTTTGCCGTTGAATTTGGGGCAAAGCTTGAGTTTGTTAAGCTTGAAAACCTTTTTGGCGACTCAAGGACGCTGAATATTAAGATAATCTCACGCAAAGACGCAAGGTAAAATTTGCGCCATTCGTTTGTAAATAGATTTGCTCTTAGTTTCTTCGCTCAATAACCAAACAGGTTAATCGCCTAGAAGCCATATCGAACACTCAATAGTATCCGATATGGATTTTTCTAGACAAGGTTGGTGAGATTAGTTTTGTTCTACTCATTCACCACCCGTACTGGACGGATGTACCGAACTGGTGCTTCTGGCTTTTCTGCAAGCAGTTTTTGCTCTGCTTGGTTGCTGTATGCATAAGCAATTGCTGTGCAATCGTCACCAGAACCCTTGAATTTAATTTCTTTAAAAACTGTATCTGTAGTTATGTCTCCATTGCGATTTTCCGTGACACGACTGTGCTGTATAGTTATTGTGACTTCGGGGGAAGTATCACTCTCTTTTTTATTCTTTGACCAAGGCATTGACCAACTCATGTCTCTCTCCAACACATTAAGAGTAAAAGCGATTTGACCATAGTTTTAACCGGATATTTCAAAAATAGGGAAAATACAGAAAAACGACCTAGGATACTTGACAAATATCTGTAGATTTACGAAATATTTACTGAATTTTTATGAAATATCTTATAGCCTACATTCCGCACTCAATACTATAGCAAGCGGTAATTACTGTAATAAAGTAATAAAATTAGTATAAAATCCAATGCTTTTTCTCAAAAAAAGCATTGGAAAAATTATTAACTTCTAACTGATATCGTGTCCGGTTGATTACTTATTAAACCAGAAGAACCCCACCCCGCCAAAGCTACGCTTCATCTCCCCGGACCGCTTGCGGGGAGGGGCTGATCGGGGTGGGGTTCAATAACTGTGGGAATCATAACTAATTATGCGGACATGATATGAAATAAAAAAATATCGCTTAAATCACTTGGGTAAGGTTTGCACTTTCGGTTCTCAATTGCGGGTAGACGGATCATCGACAATATAAATGTTATTGATTTAGCCTATAGCCTGACTAAAACAAGGCTCTGTTCTCTTTATATGTTCTTTACGAATCAGCTCTTGGGGTGCAGAATGTGGGATTAATTGTGCAAACTGTATTGTGTTTCTAAATTTGCCCGTATCTAATTTTAATTCGGCTTTACAACCAAGACTGAACAATTAGCTTCTTCCACCACTTGACTGCTAACTGAACCCTGAACAATTCGCGTCATTCCAGTTAAGCCGCGACTGCCAATAATAATCAAGTCAGCCTGGTAAATATTGGCAAGACGAATAATTTCTTCTGCCGGATCGCCGGTTACTAATTCTAATTCACTGCTGACTGGCAGTTGTTCTTGGTAGGATTGCAGTTGTTTTTCGACATGAAAATAAGAAAGTGTTGGTGACTCTCCTTGAGGACGATCTGCTGGTAATTCCATTTCTGTCTCTGGTGTGGGAAACACATGACAGAGAATTATTTTGCTTTCTTTTAGTAGCACCAATTCCTGTAAAGTCTGAATTACACGTTCTGCAATTTCTGAACCGTCCAGAGCTACCAAAATAGTATTTAGCACCGCTGTAGTCTCCTCAAGGTAGACATTTCACATTATTACCTGCTTTATGTGTTGGCGGTTATACCAACAATAAGAGCAGCGATA
Source organism: Tolypothrix sp. VBCCA 56010 (assembly GCF_050875635.1). Classification (NCBI taxonomy): domain Bacteria; kingdom Bacillati; phylum Cyanobacteriota; class Cyanophyceae; order Nostocales; family Tolypothrichaceae; genus Tolypothrix; species Tolypothrix sp. VBCCA 56010. The sequence continues at coordinate 60,409 of NZ_JBPAOH010000026.1, read as the reverse complement.
TGGACGTGCCTTTGTCGTGGAAGCTACGCCCTGCGTAAAAGCAAATCGCGATTTGCTGTACTTCGGAGGTTACCCTCCGTTGTAACACCAAAGCTTGCGATCGCCGTTTAAACTTTCAGTTTGTAGCCACTAAGTAACTTTTGCTAAAAGTTTCCGAAAAAATTAATAATTTGTAATTATTCGTCTTGTTGAACTCGCCGTCTAACTGAATCAGCATGAGAAGGCAAGCCTTCTGCTGTCGCTAGTGCGTCAATTGCGCCAGCCACTTTTTGCAGCGCGGTTTCGGAGTATTGGATGATACTCGAATGTTTCAAGAAAGTTTCCACACCCAATGCCGAAGCATAATGAGCAGCACCAGAAGTAGGCAAAGTGTGATTTGGTCCTGCTAAATAGTCTCCCACAGCTTCTGGTGTAGAATGCCCTAAAAAGATTGCCCCTGCATGGCGAATATGTTGAATTAATGCCCAAGGATCTTCGACTTCTAATTCTAAGTGTTCCGGGGCAAACTCATTCGAGAATTGAGCTGCGGCTTCTAGAGATTCGACAACGACGATTAAGCCATAGTGAGCGATCGCTTTTTCTGTATCTATTCTTCTAGGGTGATCTATTAGCTGTCTTTCCACAGCGACTTGCACGTTCTTCGCCAAACTCGTATCCGTTGTCAACAATATTGCTGCTGCCATCGGATCGTGTTCGGCTTGTGCCAACAAATCCGCCGCCACATGTACGGCATTTGCGGTTTCGTCGGCAATAATTAGCACTTCACTCGGTCCTGCTAAAGAATCAATGCCCACAGTACCGTATACGAGTTTTTTTGCTAGGGTGACATAAATGTTACCTGGACCTGCAATCACATTAACTTTCGGAATCGTTTCTGTACCGTAGGCTAAAGCGGCGATCGCTTGGGCACCTCCGACACGATAAATTTCTTGTACCCCAGCTTCTTGGGCAGCTACCAACACTGCTGGGTTAATCGCTTTGTGCGCTCCCGGTGGCGTTACCATCACCACACGGGGGACGTTAGCCACCCTCGCTGGAATAGCATTCATCAGCACCGTACTGGGATAAGCAGCACGACCACCAGGAACATATAATCCCGCTCGGTCTACAGGAGTGTAGCGCTTACCCAGCACTACATCATCATCGCCAAAGTGTACCCAGCTTTTTGGTACTCGCTGACGATGAAACGCTTCAATTTGTCGGCTAGCGAGCCGAATTGCCTCTAGCAAGTCCTTTGACACCTGTTGGTAAGCCGTATCCAGTTCGGAACCGGAAACGCGCAGTTCACCGGGATTGAGGGTTTGGTGGTCAAATTCGGCAGTGTAATGCAATACAGCTTTGTCGCCAAGGCGCTTCACTGCTTGCAACACTTCCCGCACGGTTGCTTCTTTGTGATGCACCTGTTCATCATGGGTGCGATCGCAGATACGTTGCAGTTCTGCTCTGACGTCTGCCTGCTGAGTAATAATTCGCAGCATGGAGTAAGGAGAGTGCCAAAATGAACGAATATTCCCGCCGAGAATCAGTTTTGCCCTTTACCTAATTAGGCGCAAAGCTTACCCTAATTCTCTTCTCTAGCTTAACCTGTATTTTTTTGATACTCCCAAGGCAACATAATCGCATTTGGGTTGCGATCGCGCTAGCGAAAGCATGCTTTCTAACCTCAAACGGTGGAGGTGTTTTGTTTGAACATCCTGCCTTTTTTTGGCAATTTAGGTAAGCTGGGAGTATAATTTTTGTCTATTTTCTCATTTCTTAGCTTGATTTTGTAGATACCCTTGGGTATCGTGTCTCTACATTTCCACCGCTGAACTTTAACCGTTCATAGATTCTTGCCTTTAGCAACACATTTTCACAAAAGAAGGGAAGAGCGCTTGGTAACAGGTGGCGAGAAGTCCTTATTTACTGGAGTACCTAATTTTAACGCATTTCTTTAGTTGTCGTCATATGCTCATAAGGTGAGTTAACGTCTTTTTTTCTGCTTGCCGTAAAAATTAAAATAATTTTAGTTATGATATTTTTTTCGCCCGAATTATAACATTGGCAAAAAAGATGCTATATTAGTAAGCCTAGTAGTGTGTGTACATAAATAATAGTATTTTTGGGATTGACAGTGGCGAATACAAAGTCTGCTCTGAAACGCGCCAAGATCGCAGAACGCAATCGCTTGCGTAACAAAGCTTATAAATCAGCCGTGAAAACGCTGATGAAGAAATACCTTTCGGCTGTAGCAACCTATGCAGCTAATCCTAGCTCAGAATCAAAGAAAGATGTAGACGATCGCATGTCGGAGGCATACAGCAAAATCGATAAAGCAGTAAAGCGGGGTGTACTTCATCCGAACAACGGAGCGAGGAAAAAGTCAAAATTGGCGAAAAAACTAAAAAGCTCTACCGTATCAGCATAACTGTTAACAGTCATGAGTTCGTTCGTCATCAGGACTCATGCTTTGAAAAAGGACAAAGGACTCAAGTACCCCTCAATGCAGCTGATTGATACCCATGTTCATCTCAACTTTGACCTTTTTCAACCGGATTTAGCAGCAGTGCGATCGCGATGGCAAGAAGCTGGTGTAGTACGTCTAGTACATTCGTGCGTCGAGCCATCAGAGTTTTCCAGCATTCAAGCGATAGCTCACCAGTTTCCCGAAATCAGCTTTGCTGTTGGCTTACATCCTTTAGATGCCCAGAAATGGAATAGCCAAACAGAAAAGGAAATATTATCTTTGGCTACCTCTGATGCCAAAGTGGTAGCAATCGGAGAAATGGGGCTGGATTTTTATAAAGCAGATAACTACGAGCAACAGCTCCTGGTGTTTGAAGCTCAATTGGCGATCGCTTCGCTGCTCAACTTACCAGTGATTATCCACTGCCGGAATGCTGCATCAGAACTGAGAGACATATTGCAAAAATGGAGGAATCTTAAAGGAGACAGTATCCGAGGTGTCATGCACTGCTGGGGTGGAAAACCACAAGAAGTTCAATGGTTTATCGACTTGGGCTTTTATATCAGCTTTAGTGGCACCGTCAGCTTCAAAAACGCTATAGACATTCAACAATCAGCTGTGTTGGTTCGGTCAGATCGCTTGTTAATTGAAACAGACTGTCCTTTTTTAGCACCGGTTCCGAAACGAGGCGAAAAGCGCAATGAGCCAGCTTACGTGCGTTATGTAGCAGAAGCTATAGCTCGTTTGCGTGGGGAAAGTCTAGAGGCGATCGCTACTCAAACTACTGAGAATGCCTGTAAACTATTTGGGTTAGTACTCTAGCTCAAGTGAGCCGGATACATCACCCGAAAATTGTTTCGCCACTTTGACAAAAACGCCACATGCGCTCATAGAAAGAGAAAATACGCAACGCAGTGGCTCTTTGAAAATGAGGAGCAACAGTGGCTCACCTCAATCGCCAAAAAAATAAAAATCGCGCATGCGCAAAAATATGCTAGTATTATTGCCTCCAAAATGTTTTTCTTGCGCCATAATGGTTAAGGAAGGAACTAAAAATTAGTAAACTGAAGTTTCACGCTTCATCACTTTTTCATCCTCTCTCTACATGCGGATGCGAAAAATACATGACCGTCCTGCAAAAACAAATACTAAAAGACGCTCCGGTTCCTCGCGTCTCTCCTAGTTAAAGCTAAAATTTTGTCCTTTGAAAGCAGATCTGTATTTAACCTATAAAAATTGTTAACCGTTAATTGACTTGTGATTAATACCCAACAAGAGAAAGCGATACTGATTAGAGCTTATAAAAGCGGAGCGTTGCTTCAGTCTGAAAACATCACCCTGAGTTGAAAAAGGCTGTGCGTGTATAAAAGACAGAACAGTGTAGAGCGCACTCGTGCGCTAATTGACGCGCTTTAATGGAAGTGGAAGTGAGGAAAGCAAATAAAAATCAACAAGATATCTTTCATCTGCAATTGCTCCAACGCATGGGGCAGGATTTTTGCCGTAATTGACTTGAATCGGGGCGATCGCCCGCTGAAGTCAAAATCAGTTCTTAAAGCTTACTGTGCTTTGTTTGTCGGCACTTGTAGCCAGTTAATTGGTATAAAAATAAGTTCCAATACGGGCATCGGCGCTTCGATGATAACCTTCTCCTGCAAAGACGCGCTTCTCTTCTCCCAAAGAAAGACGAGAAGCGCGAACGAGAGGCTTCTCTACGAGAGGCACGCGGCTACGCCAACGCGAACGCCCTTGTGCAGTGTACGAGCGATAATTCACAATTGATAAAGGTAGAGGCATGACTAAAGAAACATATATGGAACCCGCCTTCTTGTTACCCGACTTAATTGAAATCCAGCGTTCAAGCTTTCGCTGGTTTCTAGAAGAAGGGCTAATAGAAGAACTTAACTCCTTTAGTCCGATTACAGACTACACTGGCAAATTAGAACTGCACTTTTTGGGTCAGAACTACAGACTTAAGCAGCCTAAGTACAGCGTCGAAGAAGCCAAAAGGCGGGATAGTAGCTACGCGGTACAAATGTATGTACCGACAAGATTAATTAACAAAGAAACCGGGGAAATTAAAGAGCAAGAGGTCTTTATCGGCGACCTTCCCCTGATGACCGATCGCGGAACTTTCATCATCAACGGCGCCGAGCGGGTAATTGTCAATCAAATCGTCCGCTCCCCAGGCGTATACTACAAATCAGAAATCGACAAAAACGGACGCCGCACTTACTCAGCTTCGTTGATCCCCAACCGGGGGGCATGGCTGAAATTTGAAACAGACCGTAACGACTTAGTTTGGGTACGCATCGACAAAACCCGCAAATTGTCGGCGCAAGTGCTGCTGAAAGCACTCTCGCTGTCAGACAACGAAATATTTGATGCGCTGCGTCACCCAGAATACTTTCAAAAAACCATCGAAAAAGAAGGGCAATTTTCCGAAGAAGATGCCTTGATGGAGTTGTATCGCAAACTGCGTCCGGGTGAACCACCCACAGTATTGGGAGGACAGCAATTACTCGATTCGCGCTTTTTTGATGCCAAACGCTACGACTTGGGTCGGGTGGGACGCTACAAACTTAACAAAAAGTTACGTTTGCAAGTTCCAGAAACAACTCGCGTATTAACGTCGGTTGATATTTTAGCGGCGGTAGATTACCTAATCAACCTGGAATTTGATATTGGTAACACCGACGACATCGACCACCTGGGAAATCGCCGAGTAAGAAGCGTGGGCGAATTGCTGCAAAACCAAGTGCGGGTGGGTTTAAACCGCTTAGAGCGGATTATTCGCGAACGGATGACGGTATCCGATGCGGAAGTTTTGACGCCGGCATCTTTAGTTAACCCAAAACCGTTGGTAGCGGCAATCAAAGAATTCTTTGGTTCTTCCCAATTGTCGCAGTTCATGGATCAAACCAATCCTTTAGCAGAACTGACCCACAAACGCCGTTTATCGGCACTTGGTCCTGGGGGATTAACCAGAGAACGGGCTGGTTTTGCGGTGCGAGATATTCACCCATCGCACTACGGACGCATTTGCCCGATTGAGACACCAGAAGGACCCAACGCCGGTTTGATTGGTTCGTTGGCAACTCATGCGCGGGTGAATCAATACGGCTTTTTGGAAACGCCATTTCGTCCGGTAGAAAACGGCAAAGTGCGGTTTGACGTGCAGCCAGTTTACATGACGGCTGATGAAGAAGACGATTTGCAGACTGCGACGGGGGATATCCCCTTAGATGAAAACGGCTACATTATTGGACCTTCGGTGCCGGTGCGTTATCGCCAAGATTGGACAACGACAACACCCGATCAAGTTGACTATGTAGCAGTTTCCCCAGTGCAGATTGTGTCGGTTGCTACGTCGATGATTCCCTTTTTGGAGCATGATGACGCCAACCGAGCGCTGATGGGGTCGAACATGCAACGGCAAGCGGTGCCGTTGTTGAAGCCAGAACGACCTTTGGTGGGGACTGGTTTGGAAGCGCAAGCGGCTCGTGACTCTGGGATGGTGATTGTATCGCGGACTGATGGGGATGTAACCTACGTTGATGCTACAGAAATTCGCGTTCGTCCGAAGGCAAGCCAAAACGAAATTAAATACAAGATTTCTAAGTATCAGCGCTCTAACCAAGACACTTGTTTGAACCAAAAACCGCTGGTGCGGATGGGCGAGAAGGTAGTAGCAGGTCAAGTGTTGGCGGATGGTTCTTCTACTGAAGGTGGAGAATTGGCGCTGGGGCAAAATATTGTCGTCGCTTACATGCCTTGGGAAGGTTACAACTACGAAGACGCGATTTTGATTTCCGAGCGGTTGGTGCAGGAAGATATTTATACCTCGGTTCACATTGAAAAATATGAAATTGAGGCAAGACAGACCAAATTGGGACCAGAAGAAATCACCAGAGAAATACCCAACGTTGGGGAAGATGCTTTGCGCTCTTTGGATGAACAGGGAATTATTCGCATTGGAGCCTGGGTAGATGCCGGGGATATATTAGTCGGAAAAGTTACCCCCAAAGGTGAATCTGACCAACCACCAGAAGAAAAGCTGCTGCGAGCAATTTTCGGTGAAAAGGCGCGGGATGTGCGCGATAATTCATTGCGAGTGCCGAATGGTGAAAAAGGTCGCGTGGTTGACGTGCGGTTATTTACCCGCGAACAAGGCGACGAACTGCCACCGGGAGCAAACATGGTGGTGCGGGTGTATGTGGCGCAAAAGCGAAAAATCCAAGTTGGCGACAAAATGGCAGGGCGTCACGGGAATAAGGGAATTATTTCTCGCATCCTCCCATTGGAAGATATGCCTTATTTGCCGGATGGGTCGCCGGTGGATATTGTACTCAATCCGTTGGGCGTGCCATCACGGATGAACGTGGGGCAGGTGTTTGAGTGTTTGCTCGGTTGGGCTGGTCACACCTTGGGAGTGCGCTTTAAGATTACGCCTTTTGACGAAATGTATGGGGAGGAGTCATCTAGAAGAATTGTGCATGGTAAGTTGCAAGAAGCACGAGATGAAACGGGGAGAAACTGGGTATATAACCCGGATGACCCTGGCAAAATCATGGTGTTTGATGGGCGGACTGGCGAGCCATTTGATAGACCGGTAACGATAGGTGTCGCTTATATGTTGAAACTGGTGCATTTAGTGGATGATAAGATTCACGCTCGTTCGACTGGTCCATACTCGTTAGTGACGCAGCAACCGTTGGGTGGTAAAGCACAACAAGGCGGTCAGCGCTTTGGAGAAATGGAAGTATGGGCGCTGGAGGCATTTGGTGCGGCTTACACGCTGCAAGAGTTGCTGACTGTGAAATCGGACGACATGCAAGGAAGAAACGAAGCCTTGAATGCGATCGTTAAAGGCAAGGCAATTCCGCGACCGGGTACACCGGAATCGTTCAAAGTGTTGATGCGAGAATTGCAATCGTTGGGGTTAGACATAGCCGTGCATAAAGTGGAAACCCAAGCAGACGGTAGTTCTTTGGATGTAGAAGTTGATTTGATGGCAGACCAAGGAACGCGTCGCACTCCTCCGCGTCCAACTTACGAATCTCTATCGCGCGAATCGATGGAAGACGACGAATAGGGGATGGGGCATGGGGCATGGGGCATGGGGCATGGGGCATGGGGCATGGGGCATGGAAAAAATCTCCCATTGCCCATTAAACAATTGCCCATTAAACAATTGCCCATTGCCCATTACCCATTACCCATTAAACAATTGCCCAATGCCCATTACCCATTACCCATTGCCCAATGCCCAATGCCCATTGCCCAATGCCCATTGCCCATTTAATAATATGAGAAACGCACAAACTAATCAGTTTGACTATGTGAAAATCGGCTTGGCTTCCCCAGAACGCATTCGGACTTGGGGCGAGCGAACTTTGCCTAACGGTCAGGTGGTAGGTGAAGTCACTAAGCCAGAGACGATTAATTATCGAACTTTGAAGCCAGAGATGGACGGGCTTTTTTGCGAGCGCATCTTTGGACCTGCGAAGGACTGGGAATGTCACTGCGGTAAATATAAAAGAGTGCGCCATCGCGGTATTGTCTGCGAACGCTGCGGGGTGGAAGTCACCGAATCGCGAGTGCGCCGTCACCGCATGGGTTATATCAAACTGGCGGCACCAGTAGCGCACGTTTGGTATCTCAAGGGTATCCCCAGTTACATTTCGATTTTGCTGGATATGCCTTTGCGGGATGTGGAGCAGATAGTTTATTTCAACTCTTATGTTGTTCTCAGCAAAGGCAACGCGGAAACTTTAACTTATAAACAGCTACTAAGTGAAGACCAGTGGCTGGAAATTGAAGACCAGATTTATGCCGAAGATTCTCAGCTTCAGGGTGTAGAGGTAGGAATTGGGGCAGAAGCGCTGCTGCGGTTGCTTGCTGATATCAACTTAGAGCAAGAAGCGGAAAATTTGCGCGAAGAAATTGGTAGCGCCAAAGGACAAAAACGGGCGAAGCTGATTAAGCGGTTGCGGGTGATTGATAACTTCATCGCTACTGGTTCGTTGCCAGAGTGGATGGTAATGGCGGTGATTCCAGTAATCCCTCCGGATTTGCGCCCAATGGTGCAACTCGACGGGGGACGCTTTGCCACGAGCGATTTAAATGATTTGTATCGCCGGGTAATTAACCGTAACAATCGTTTAGCGCGGCTGCAAGAAATTTTGGCACCGGAGATTATTGTCCGCAACGAAAAGCGGATGCTGCAAGAAGCGGTGGATGCTTTGATTGACAATGGTCGTCGGGGACGGACGGTGGTAGGGGCAAATAACCGACCGCTGAAGTCTTTGTCTGACATTATTGAGGGTAAGCAAGGACGTTTTCGGCAGAATTTGTTGGGTAAGCGAGTTGACTATTCGGGGCGATCGGTTATTGTGGTTGGACCGAAGTTACAAATCCATCAATGCGGTTTGCCGAGAGAAATGGCAATTGAGCTATTTCAACCGTTTGTGATTAATCGCTTGATTCGCTCTGGTATGGTGAATAACATCAAAGCGGCGAAAAAGTTGATTTCTCGCAACGACCCTAGTGTGTGGGATGTGTTGGAAGAAGTGATTGAAGGGCATCCGGTGATGTTAAACCGGGCACCGACGCTGCACCGTTTGGGGATTCAAGCTTTTGAGCCGATTTTAGTAGAAGGTAGAGCAATTCAACTGCATCCGTTGGTGTGTCCGGCGTTTAACGCTGACTTTGACGGCGACCAGATGGCAGTACACGTACCTTTATCGCTGGAATCTCAGGCAGAAGCGCGGTTGTTGATGCTTGCTTCTAACAATATATTGTCGCCGGCAACCGGTAAGCCAATTATTACACCCAGTCAAGATATGGTGTTGGGGGCGTATTATTTAACTGCGGAAAATCCGGATGCGACAAAGGGCGCAGGAAAATACTTCGGTTCTTTAGATGACGCGATTATGGCTTACGAACAGCAGCAAGTTGATTTGCACGCTTATGTATTTGTGCGGTTTGATGGCGAAGTAGAAACTGATGTGGCAGATACCGAACCAGTTTCGGTTGAAGAAAATACCGATGGTACTCGGACGTTGCTGTATAAATTCCGTCGTGTCAGACAAGACAAGTCAGGGAATTTGATTTCTCAATATATACGCACAACTCCAGGTCGCGTTATTTATAACAAGGCGATCCAAGAAGCACTAGCTAGTTAGTGGAGTTGGAGCGTGGGAGCGTGGGAGCGTGGGAGCGTGGGAGCGGAAAAGCAAAAAAGCGGAGTTAGTGGAAAAACAACGCTTCCCCCAACAACTATCAACTATCAACTATCAACTATCAACCAACAACTGACTAATGACTGAAAAACTGATTTTTCGCAATCGCATCGTTGACAAAGGTCAGCTGAGAAATTTAATTTCTTGGGCGTTTACCAATTGTGGCACGGCGCGAACGGCGGTGATGGCGGATAAGTTAAAAGATTTAGGCTTTCGCTACGCCACCAAAGCCGGAGTTTCGATTAGCGTAGATGATTTGATGGTGCCGCCAAGCAAGCGATCGCTCCTCGATGCCGCAGAAGAAGAAATTCGCGCCACGGAAGAACGCTATCAACGTGGTGAAATTACGGAAGTAGAACGTTTTCAAAAAGTAATTGATACTTGGAACGGAACATCGGAAGCGCTGAAAGATGAAGTGGTGAAGCACTTTAAGAGTACCAACCCGCTCAACTCCGTATATATGATGGCGTTTTCTGGTGCGCGGGGTAACATCTCCCAGGTGCGCCAATTGGTGGGGATGCGCGGGTTGATGGCAGATCCCCAAGGGGAAATTATCGGCTTGCCGATTAAAACCAACTTCCGCGAAGGATTGACGGTCACCGAATATATTATTTCTTCTTACGGCGCTCGTAAAGGATTGGTAGATACGGCGTTAAGAACTGCTGACTCTGGATATCTCACCCGTCGTTTGGTGGATGTATCCCAAGACGTGATTATCCGCGAATTTGACTGCGGTACGTCGCGGGGAATTACCCTCGGAGCGATGATAGAAGGTGGCAAAGTCTTGATTCCCATCGGTACGCGCTTGATGGGACGGGTAGTGGCAGAAGATGTGGTGCATCCGACCACCAAACAAATTATTGCCCCGCGCAATACGCCAATAAATTATGAATTAGCACACTTGATTCAAATTAGCGGCGTGCAATCGGTGGTGGTGCGGAGTCCTTTAACTTGTGAAGCAGCGCGTAGTGTTTGCCAACACTGTTATGGCTGGAGTTTGGCACACGCGAAGATGGTAGATTTGGGTGAAGCAGTAGGCATTATTGCCGCTCAAAGTATCGGCGAACCGGGTACGCAGCTAACGATGCGGACATTCCACACTGGTGGTGTGTTCACCGGGGAAGTAGCAAAACAAGTGCGTGCGGAGAAAGATGGGACGATTCGCCTGCCGCGCAAGTTGAAAACCAGAGCATATCGCACTCGACACGGGGAAGATTCGCTGTTTGTGGAGGCAAACGGTACGCTCTCGTTGGAAACGTCTACAGGGTCAATTGAAATTGCCGTTACCCAAGGTTCGACACTATATATAGTGGATGGGCAGCAAGTAAAGCTTGGTCAGTTGCTGGCAGAGGTGGCACTAGGCGGACGGACAACGCGGGCAAATACGGAAAAAGCTGTTAAAGATGTAGCCAGCGATTTGGCTGGGGAAGTGCAGTTCGCCGAAGTGGTGCCAGAGCAAAAAACAGACCGCCAAGGCAACACGACGACGACAGCGGCGCGGGGTGGTTTGATTTGGATTTTGTCTGGGGAAGTATATAACTTGCCACCGGGAGCGGAGTTGGTGGTAAATAATGGTGATGCTGTGGAGACTAACGGTGTCTTGGCAGAAACCAAGTTAACTACTTTACACGGCGGTATAGTCCGCTTGCCGGAAGCGCAAGTGGGTAAGAGTACTAGGGAAATTGAGATTATCACGGCTAGTGTGGTTTTGGATCAGGCAACGGTGACGGTGCAAAGTTCCCAAGGTCGCAATAATTACCTTATTTCCACTGCTCACAACCAAGTCTTTAACCTCAGAGCAACTCCAGGCACAAAAGTGCAAAATGGTCAAGTGGTGGCGGAGTTAATTGACGATCGCTATCGCACCAATACAGGTGGGTTGCTGAAATACGCCGGTGTAGAAGTACAGAAAAAAGGCAAGGCGAAGCTGGGTTATGAGGTGGTTCAAGGAGGCACATTATTGTGGATTCCGGAAGAAACTCATGAGGTAAATAAAGATATATCGCTGCTGTTGGTGGAAGACGGTCAGTATGTGGAAGCTGGCACGGAAGTTGTTAAAGATATATTTTGTCAAAACAACGGCGTGGTCGAAGTCACCCAGAAAAACGACATTTTGAGAGAAGTGGTGATTAAGCCCGGAGAACTGCTGATGGTGGACGACCCGGAAGCGGTGATTGGACGAGATAATACTTTTGTTCAACCGGGTGAAGAGTTATTGGGGCAAGTGGTGAGCGAACTGCGCTACATCCAATATATAGAGTCGCCAGAAGGTCCAGCGCTGCTGAGTCGTCCGGTAGAAGAGTTTGCGGTGCCGAATAATCCGGATGTGCCTTCAACGACATCGGTTAGTCAGCAGACGGGGCGCAGCATTGAGTTGCGGGCGGTGCAGCGACTGCCTTATAAAGATTCTGAGCGGGTTAAGTCGGTAGAAGGCGTAGAGTTGCTGCGGACGCAACTAGTGTTGGAAATTGAGACGGAGGGTGATGCGGACCACAACGCTTCGCCATTAGCAGCGGATATTGAGTTGTTGAGTGATGGTGAGGGTTCGGAAACTTCTCGTTTGCAATTGGTGATTTTGGAATCTTTGATAGTGCGTCGCGACATTACTGCGGATGCGACTCAAGGTAGCACGACTACGAGTTTGGAGGTGGAAGCACAACAAACTATTGCCCCAGGTGCTGTAGTTGCCCGTACCCAAATTTTGTGTAAGGAGGGGGGTATTGTCCGGGGAGTGCAAAAGGGAAGCGAAACGGTGCGGAGGTGTTTGGTGTTGCGTCACACGGACATGGTGACGGTGAACGCGACTGCGACGCCTTATGTGAAGAAGGGCGACTTGCTGGTAGAGGGTTCGGAAATTGCCCCAGGAGTATTTGCGCCTTTGTCTGGGCAAGTGCTGTCAGTTCAGAAGGGACAGGGGGGAGATAAGGGAGATAAGGGAGATAAGGGAGCAATATCCCCCTCATCCCCCTCATCCCCCCAGTCCCTAGTCCCCAGTAAAGAGTCCCCAGATTACTCTGTCTCGATTCGCATTGGTCGTCCTTATCGAGTTTCGCCGGGAGCGGTGTTGCAGATAGAGGATGGGGATTTGGTGCAACGCGGTGATAATTTGGTGTTGTTGGTGTTTGAACGGGCGAAGACCGGAGACATTATTCAAGGTTTGCCGAGAATCGAGGAATTGCTAGAAGCACGCAAACCAAAAGAAGCGTGTATTTTGGCAAAAAGGGCAGGGGAAGTAAAGGTGGTTTATGGTGATGGTGATGAAGCGATCGCTGCTAAAGTGATTGAGCCGAATGGTGTTGTCACCGATTATCCTTTAGGACCCGGACAAAATTTGGTGCTGACGGATGGTGCTACCGTCGCAGCGGGAGAACCGTTGAGTGACGGTCCTGCCAATCCGCACGAAATTTTGGAAGTGTTCTTTAGTCTTGGTTCTGAAGACGGGGTGTATGCTTGTGCAAGTCTTGCTTTGCAGAAGGTACAGACTTTCTTGGTAAACGAAGTGCAGATGGTGTATCAATCTCAAGGAATTGATATTGCCGACAAGCACATTGAAGTGATTGTGCGGCAGATGACCGCGAAGGTGCGGGTTGATGATGGGGGTGACACAACTATGTTGCCGGGAGAGTTGGTAGAACTGCGGCAAATTGAGCAGGTGAATGAGGCGATGGCAATCACCGGCGGTGCGAGGGCGCAGTATACCCCAGTATTATTGGGGATTACCAAAGCATCATTGAATACCGATAGCTTTATCTCGGCTGCATCATTCCAAGAAACGACGCGGGTGTTGACGGAAGCAGCAATTGAAGGTAAGTCTGACTGGTTGCGCGGTTTGAAAGAAAACGTAATTATCGGGCGATTGATTCCTGCCGGTACTGGGTATAACGCTTATGAAGAAACCGGTATAGTTGACGACTATGGAAGCGCAGACAGCAGCAGCGTGTTGGATGAAGTCGATGACCCGATGGATATGGTGCTAGATGACCGGACAGCTCGCGCTTATAACTTGGATTCTCCTGGACTTGGGGCAGAAGGATTTGGCGGCAGACGTACAGAATCGTCGTCAATATTAGATGATGAGGATGATTTGATGATTGCTGATGAAGTCAACGACCTTGTTGAAGAAGACGATTTTGAGGAAGACGAGGAAGACGAGGAAGAAGACGACTTCGACGAGGAAATATAAAAGGTAAAATTTCTTTTACCTGAATGCTTTCCCTCCCACTTGGGAGGGTTTTTTATTTTTTTAGCTTGCAACTTTTGCCTTAGCTCACTACGAACCACGACAGTATTTTACGTTTAGTTTCGCCCACTTACTTAGTGGCTGAAAAAAGTTGCACAATCTAATAGGCTGTTTTAAAGAAGCGAAAAGTGGGTGCGTCACGGTTTCCGTGCGCCCAACTTTTAAAGAAGCGATCGCTCAAGCGCGGGGCGAAAGCCCCGGAGCGCTTAACATACCCGCAGGTCAAGCTCATCACTCAATCGCTAATAAATATCTGTAAGAAAAATGCCTTTGAAAATCGTCCAAAACTTTGATAGCAGTTTCACTATAGAACCACAAGCTCAAGAAAGTCTTTTCAAGTTATTAACTAATGAAGCTTTTCTAAACCAAGTTTGTCAACAACTAAACTGCGAAAAAGTTGAGTTTACAGAATTGCTTTTTCAACCAGTTCCTTATAGCTTAACTACTCCCAAAGGGATGCCAGCCGAATTTGAAAAATATCATGATAATAGCGAATACGCAATTATTAACGTCCCGCCAAACTTCATGTATAATGCCAAAATATTCAAACCCAGTCGCCTCTGTGCAATTTACATGAAAATTAATTCGTAGTAAGCGCTTCAGCGCTTTCCTATCAATCACCAAGTACTAATTTTTAATTTTGATTTATGACAACTGAAACAAATATTTCTTCTTTAGCAACTCTCGAATATATTGCTTACATTGACGATAACGGTCAGTTACCCGAACAATTTCAAAGTAAAATAGGAGTTTATGGAATTTTTAATCAAGAAAAAGTGCTGCAATTTGTTGGCTATTCTCGCGATGTATATCTCAGTCTGAAACAGCATTTAGTACGTCAACCTCAAAATTGCTATTGGGTAAAAGTCCAAACGATTGAGCGACCTAGCCGCGCCGTTTTAGAAAACATTGAAAATGCGTGGATTGCCGAAAATAACAGTGTTCCTTTGGGAAATGCCGAACAAAAAGAAAAATGGACGCAGCCTATTGATGCTAAAGCGGTAATGACACCTGAAGAACAGGCAAATTATCAAAATCCACTAATAGATGATATGGCGCAAGTGAAAATTATTAAAAATGTGGCGCGACGAGTAGAAGCTGAAATTTTAGAAGTGCTACAAGCGCGTGGTTTGCGTCTTCAAATCCGCTTTAATCCTAAATTCAAAGAAGAAGGATTACTCGATTTGAAGTGAAAAGAGGGGCTATTGCATTAGCCTTCACCTCTTATGCCTGAGGCGTTGTGCGCTACGCACAAAGTGAAGCCTGCCCAATTTTGGACAGGTTTTTCCCAAGGGAAAAATCAGTTCAATCGTACTATAAAATGGCGATCGCGGTGGAACTGTTGCGTAAGTCTTAATTAATTTGTGACGACGACAAATAATTTCTGATTCGACAGTAAAAATTAATACCAAATATTATTTTGATAAATTTCTATCTTTAGATAGATGCGGAAAGAATAAGTTTCATTTGATATTTAATTGAGAAGTTAAGATAAGTTTTAGTTAAAAATTTGCTTTTTAATTCAGCAAGTCTTGACATCATCTCGGGTTAGCGACTAAAACAAAACAGTGCGTGAATACACAGTTTTGTGCTTTGTTGCTTCCATGATTAACTTGGTTTTCAGCTCGCTTCTGATTTATCAAAATCTGCTGATAAAAACATGCTTAATCTAATTAGTCTACTGCATCACCAGGGATAATTATATCAAGTCCAGCTAATCACTTGATATACAGCTTGCAGTGGTAATTAGCGATTGGTGATTACTTCTAAACTTGATCGCTCTACTTTATCCAAATCAAATAAGGCAACTCTTTTCCGCAAGGCATTCATTTCTAGCTTTGTGACAAAAAACTTTTCCTACGTCACTAGTTTTGCCAAAATCGGAAAAGTCAAAGCCTAAATTGCACTTCTCGTTTGAGTTGAAGCGATCGCGTTTTGTGGAAAATGGATAAAGTCAACATAATTCATAATTAATAATTCATAATTAATAATTATGAATTATGTTGACATGTCGCGAACGTTCTGCTACCCTCCACTTTGAATGACATTTGGATATTAGTTTTGACTTTTAAAACAATCCTCTTAGGTGTTCCTAAAGGATTCGTAAAAGCTTCATTGCAGCACAATGGATGCATTTAGACAAAATTTTGATTTTTGATTTAGCAATCAATTTTATGTCACGAAATTCTTTTCAAGACAGTGAAAGTAAGTTTTTAACGCCTCATCAACACAAGGATTTATTGAAGAATTTGCAAGCTAATTTGCAACCAGAATACCGTCGGCGGCTAGAAATTATGTTGCTGGCAGATATGGGGAAATCGCAAACCGAAATCTGCCAAATTTTAGGTTGTTCTCAGGAAATGGCACGTTATTGGATTACTATTGCCAAAGCAGGTTTAGTCGAGCAATGGCAGCAACGAGCAATAGGCAGACCTAAAACTGTAAATGAACAATATATCCAAAGATTAAAAGAATTGCTGAGTCATAGCCCACGGAAGTATGGCTACGCATTTAGTAGTTGGACATCTCAATGGTTGAGCAAACATTTGGCAACTGAATTTGGGATTGAAATCAGCGATCGCCACATTAATCGATTACTCAAAGAAATGGGTCTAGCTACACAAAAAAAACGCTTATCAAAACAAGCAGCAACTCAAGACACAAAGGCAACTGGCGTTAGAATTTGTGACTTACAATCTGACAGCGATCCTAGTTTATATCAGTCATTCAATCCAATTCAAATTAATAACTAAACTTGGGATAAAGGAGAGGGAATGCCATCAATATTGTCCCAAGAAGAACTAGAGAGACTACTAACCACCACCTTGGGTGAGAAGCTTTCAGATAGGCAATTACAGAATTGCTGGGCAAAAATTGAAATTGTTGAACCACCAGTAGCAAAACTGTTCTGGCAATCAAAAGATGCCCGAAAGGGAATTTATCTAGTTCTCAAAGGTAAAGTCAGATTACTAGATAGTTCTGGCAACTTAATTTCCACCCTAACAGCAGGGTCATCATTTGGTGAAATGACCTTGTTTGCAAAAGAAGACTTTAGCCCTTATGCTGCGAGGGCTTCATCTAACTTAAAACTCTGTTATCTCAACACAGATGTATTGCAGACTTTGATGGATAAATACCCCAAAATCTGCGATCGCCTATTGAAGCGTGCAGAATGTTGGGATTTGCTGATAAAGCAACAGCCCAATACTCATGGGGAAGACAATCGCCAATCTTCAATTGCCAACGTCATTCCCTTTCCCACAAACCAAAGCCCAAAAAAGAAGCAACGACGTGCTTATTTTCCAACTCCTCAAGTAAAAGCAAGACATATATGGGCACAGCTAACTAAACGCTATCCCTTCTTTGAACAACAAAGCGCTTCAGATTGTGGTGTCGCTTGCCTAGTCATGATTGGTCGCTATTGGGGTAAGCGCTTTAGCATCAACAGATTGCGGGATTTAGCCAACGTCAATCGCATCGGGGTTTCTCTGCGAGGATTAGCCACCGCAGCCGAAAGTATTGGTTTTGCTAGCCGTCCAGTCAAAGCCAGCCTGGACAAATTAGCACAGCAACCCCTACCCGCGATCGCCCATTGGGAAGGTAATCATTACATCGTCGTCTATGAAATTACCAAAAAACAGGTGATTGTCGGCGATCCGGCGATCGGTCAACGTACCCTCACTCATCATCAATTCCAAGCCGGGTGGACTGGTTACGCTTTATTATCGGAACCTACCGCCATCCTGAAAGAAAGCGAACAAGCAAGTACACCATTCTGGCAGTTATTTGAATTAGTCAAACCACATTGGCAAGTACTACTAGAAGTCTTCATCGCTTCCGTATTTATCCAGTTGTTTGGATTGATTATGCCTCTATTTACTCAGTTACTTTTAGACAGAGTAATTGTCCAGGGTAGTACTCTGACTTTAAACGCGGTTGGGTTTGGTTTGTTGATTTTTGGCTTATTCCGCGTTGCCCTTAACGGACTGCGACAATATTTACTAGATCACACAGCAAACCGAATCGGAGTAGCGCTGATGGTAGGTTTTATCAAACATACCTTCCTCCTACCCCTAGCCTTTTTTGAGTCGCGTTATGTCGGTGATATTATTTCTCGCGTTCAAGAAAATCAGAAAATTCAGCGCTTTCTCACAGGCGAAGCACTGTCCATCATTTTGGATTTACTGACAGTATTTATCTATGTGGGATTGATGTTTTGGTATAGCTGGCAAATGGCAATGCTAGCCTTGGCAATTGTACCGCCATTTTTGATTTTGGCACTGATTGCTACACCATTCTTTCGCCGGGTCAGCCGGGAAATTTTTAATGCTTTAGCTAAAGAGAATAGTTATTTAATTCAATCACTTTCAGGCATTCGCTCAATTCGTTCGATGGCAATTGAGCAGACAGTGCGCTGGCGTTGGGAAGAACTGTTGAATAATTTGACTAAAAAAATGTTTGGTGGACAGGTAATTGGCAACCAAATGCAAATTTTTAGTTCTATTATTGAATCTCTAGCAACTACAGCATTACTGTGGTATGGAGCATGGTTAGTAATTCAAAATCAACTAACAATTGGGCAACTAGTTGCTTTTAATATGTTATTAGGTAACGTTATTAATCCTTTCAAACGGCTCACAGTGCTGTGGAATCAAGTGCAAGAAGTGATTATTTCCACTGAACGGATTAATGATGTTCTCGAAGCCGAACCAGAAGAAGACTTACAGTATCAACCACGTCAATCTTTAGCGAGAATTAGCGGTCATATTCGCTTTGAAAATATAACCTTTCGCTATCATCCAGATAGTGATATTAACGTCCTAGAAAACCTGAATTTTGAAATTCAGCCTCTTCAAACGGTAGCACTTGTAGGACGATCTGGGTCGGGAAAAACTACTCTTGCCAAAATGATTTTAGGTTTATATACCCCAACAGATGGCAAAATTTTGATTGATGGTCATGATGTAACGAGTCTTTCTTTGCGATCGCTTCGAGAGCAAATCGGTGTTGTCGATCAAGATACTTTCTTATTTGGCGGTACAATTCGAGAAAACATTAGCATTGCTCTCCCAGAAGCTTCTTTAGAAGAGATTTTCGAGGTAGCGCGTTTAGCTGGTGCAGATGAATTTATTCGACAATTACCAATGGGTTATGAAACCCAAATTGGCGAAGGTGGCGGTATGCTTTCTGGTGGACAACGCCAACGTCTAGCAATTGCTCGTGCAATGCTTGGTAATCCTCGCTTATTGATTTTCGACGAAGCTACCAGTCACCTAGATGCAGAATCAGAACGCATCATTCAAAACAATTTAAAAACAATTCTCCAAGGACGTACCAGCTTAATTATTGCCCATCGACTCTCTACCATCCGCAATGCTGACTTGATTTTGGTGTTAGATCGCGGCTTATTGATAGAAAGCGGTACTCATGAAGAATTAATTACTAAAAAAGGTCATTACTACTACCTCAATCAACAACAACTCGCTCAAGCAAGCTAAAAATTCCTAATTCATAATTATGTTTTAAATGGGTATTTAAACCCCACTAGCAAACAGGAATGCTTATACGAAGCATCGGGTACAAACCCTTTTTAATTATGAATTATGAATTAAAAATACACGTAGGGTGTGTTATGCCGTAGGCTAACGCACCAAAACATAAAGCGTGGTGCGTTAGGCTTCGCCGTAACACACCCTACGATACCTCATTTTGTTCAAAAATCAAATAGTAGTCCTATATGCCTAATTTCGTTAGTAATTCAACCCCAACTAATGATGAGCAAGCAATCAGCAATACAACTAATTCAGTTGGAGAAAATCATGCTAATTCTGCAAATTCTCACGATTGGTATTACGGTACAGAAGAACTACTAGATGCATTACCAAGACGTTGGACACGTTCTTTGCTGTATTTTTTGGTAATTTTTAGTGCGATCGCTTTGCCTTGGTCGATGCTGTCGCAAGTCGATGAGACAGGAAGCGCTAGAGGTCGTATTGAACCACTAGGAGAAACCCAAAGATTAGACACTCCAGTTGGTGGCAATATTATTGCTGTCAAGGTGAAAGAAGGTGAAACCGTCAAAGCTGGGCAGTTATTAGTAGAACTAGAGTCGAATGTACTGCGAACCGATTTACAACAAGCACAGGCAAAGCTAGACGGACTAATAAATCGACTAGCACAACTAGAACTAGTTAAAAACCAATTACGACTAGCAATTAGTGTTCAAGAACAACAAAACCAATCCCAAGAATTAGAAAAAATTTCCCAAGTTAATCAGGTACAGCAAAATCTAGATGCGAAACAGAGTACTTATAACTTACAAAAATTGGAAAAATTGGCTTTAGTCGATCAGGCAAAACAAAATCTGAGTTCTACTCAGACTGCCTATAAGTTAGCTAAAAGCCGTTGGGATAGAGATTTAACAGAAGTTAAGCGCTATCGTCTACTTTGGCAAAAGGGTGCTGTTCCTCAAATCAAAGTTGTGGAACTAGAAAAACTGGCAGAAGAAAGTCAAAGACTAAACGAGCAAACACAATCTGATATCAAGCAGGCAAAGCTACGCTTTCAAGAAGAACAAAACCGCTATCAATCAATTATGCGCCAAGCGCAAGCAGATATTGAACAAGCAAAACTAAGATTGCAAGAACAGAAAAGCAGTTATAAAAGTGTAGTTCATGCTGGTGAAATATCTGTGTTAAAAAATCAGGAAGAACTGAAAGATATGCAAACACAAATTACCAGCTTGTCATCAGAAATTGCTCAAACTCAAAGCCAGATAGCTGCGATAAAACTACAATTAACGCAACGATTAATGAAATCACCCATTGATGGTGTAATTTTCAACTTGCCTATCAAAAAGCCTGGTGTAGTTGTCCAAACTGGTCAGACGATCGCTCAAATTGCTCCCAAGAAAATTCCGTTTGTCCTTAAAGCGAATATGCCAAGCCAAGAAAGTGGTTTTTTGAAGGTAGGAATGGCAGCGAAAGTCAAGTTTGATGCCTATCCATTTCAAGATTATGGAGTAGTTACAGGTAAGGTGATTCGGATGTCACCAGACTCCAAAATACTGGAAACACCCCAAGGAAAAATAGAAGTTTTTGAGATGGAAATATCTCTGAATCAATCTGATATCCAATCTGGTAACAAACCTATTCCCTTAACACCTGGTCAAACAGCAACGGCAGAGGTGATTGTTCGTCAGCGGCGCGTGATTGATTTCATTTTAGATCCGTTTAAAAAGCTGCAAAAAGGTGGTTTAGACCTTTAGTAGGTAGTCAATAAAATTGATTCAAATTCTCTGAGGTAAAAATGTTAAAAGTAATGAATGTGTCTCAAAAAGAGATAATTGACCAACTTAAACTCTCCTGCAAAATTCCTGGTTTATTGGAGGCGATCGCTACCCGTGAAATTATTGCTGATGCAGCCAAAGAAGCAGGTATTAAAGTAGAATTAGAAGAACTTCAACAAGCGGCTGATGCTTTGCGAGCAGCCAACAGACTAATCAAAGCCGAAGATACTTGGACATGGCTTGAAAAACATTATCTTTCTGTGGAAGATTTTGAACAATTAGCAGAAATGAACTTGATATCTGTCAAGTTAGCGCAACACTTATTTGCAGACAAAATCGAGCCATGCTTTTATGAAAATCAACTAGATTATCTAGCAGCAGTCACCTATGAAGTTGTCTTAGAAGATGAAGATTTAGCTTGGGAACTGTTTTATGCAGTCACTGAAGGTGAAATCACTTTCCAAGATGTTACTCGTCAACATATTCAAAATCTAGAACTTCGTCGCGCTGGTGGATATCGTGGTATCAAACATCGTCACGAGTTTAAACCAAATATTGCTGCTGCGGTCTTTGTTGCTAATCCTCCTGAGTTAGTTAAACCTATTGCGATCGCACAAAAAGTTCATCTAATTTGGGTTGAGGAAATCATCCAGCCAAAATTAGACCAGCAGTTGCGGTTGAAGATTATGAGTCAGTTGTTTTCTGATTGGTTAAAGCAACAAATCGCGCAAGTCGAAATTATTCCCCATTTTGAATCAGATTCCTATTCTCAACCAGTCCAGGATTTGCTGAAGATAGCTTAACGTGAGTTTGACGAAGTTAAAAAACAGCAGGAGGTAGTGCAGGTAAGTCTTTGGGGTTTGGCTGGTAAGGAAATGGCACACCGGCAGGAATCCCCAAAGCGGTATGTTATTTTCGTTATGATTGAAAGGTTTTGTAAAAATATTTTGGTAAATGCCAACTTATGAGCAGGCGATCGCCTCAGTCTGCGTTAGTCAATCTCTTTTGTGACATGTTACAGCCTATCCACTTGTTTAGATATGATGCATCCTATAAATATATTTTTATATTAGCTGGTATTAATGAGGGGATAGAAATCATCATTTTTCAAGATGGAAACTGGGAGTTTTACGAAGATGACCAAGCCTGATTTTACCCAAATGACTCGTAAAGAATTAAAAACTTATATTATACAACACCCCACTGACGATGAGGCAATTAGAGAATTGTTTATCAATCGTCGCAGTCCTAACGCTAAAACCTATCCTTTCCCTTATAACATGACTAAAGAGGAGTTAACAGAGATTTTTCGCCCTAAAAACACCAATTAACTGCCAATGAGATCGCCCGATATTGACGAAGATTACGACTTAAAATCCCGTCGAACTCACGTTAGCTTAATAAACTTTTGATTTTATATGTTTATTAACTAGATGCTCAATATCACATCTGGTTACAATGTCATTTATAAAATAGACATCTCCGAAAAAGAATGTAGAGACTTAAGCTCATCCCCCGGAATCGCGCACTCTTGATGAGAGCGGGCATGGGGCATGGGGCCCTATCGAAGAGCGTTTTCGCTCCTCCTTGCCCCACTCCCGCCCAAGACGGCGGGCGGCGATTCCTCCCACCCCTTTAACGGATGGGCAACCGAAGCCGTATGATTGTGATGTTCCTCGCGTCTTTATAAAGTTCTGGATAACACATATTTAATTTCTGGAGATGTCTAATGAATGGTGCGTTACAGCTAAAGCCGTAACGCACCCTACGAGGGACTTAGAGAATGCCAATAAATTAAAAGATAAGCAAATCTCTAAGTTGAATCGCCAAATAGTATAATTTTATGCAATTAAGTTGGCTATTATCTTGTTATTCAAACAAGCTAGCCGCGAAAGCTGCTTTGATGAAAAACTTCGCAAAATCTCCCAATCCTGCAAGAGCAGCTCCAAAGAAATCAAAATTGAAACCACCACCGTTAACAAATGCAGCTTCAGTTTCAGCAACTTCATTGATGAAGGAATTGGAGTCGATCGCCAAGTCGGAAATTGTAATTCTAGACATGATTGTTGTACCTGGTATAAGTAATTTATCTGAGAATTAAGCTTTTGTTTGCTTAACTCTTGAATCTATCTTCGGCGATATAAAATGTGAATTCAATAGCTGAAAAGAGTAGATAAGACATAACTAAAGTAATTTTGTCTCCAAGTTTATAATCTTGAAAAAATCTCAGCAGTATAGAGTTTCTATTTATTTATAATCCATAGCGTTTTTGTGGATAAAAATTACTTGAAGACATAATTCCAGGAGTTTTGTCCTTAAAACTTGGTTGTAATGAAAAAACAGCAATTTTCTGGCAGGACTTACGCAAAATTAGGAAAGATAATTTCATTCTTCTGGTTTACGACGCCTCGGTCTAGAATCTTGGTCATCAGGCATGTTGTATTCGGGATTTTCAGTTCTGCGGCGTCTGGGTCTATCTTGGTCATCAGGCAAGTTGTATTCGGGATTTTCAGTTCTGCGGCGTCTGGGTCTATCTTGGTCATCACGCGAGTTGTATTCGAGATTTTCAGTTCTGCGGCGCCTGGGTCTATCTTGGTCATCACGCGAGTTATATTCAGAATTTTCAGACCTGCGGCGCCTGGGTCTATCTTGGTCATCACGCAAGCGATCGCTCACCTCGTTAAAGAAATCCCGGCGCAAAAAAGGATAATCGCTGACCCACAAATCGCGACTGGGAATATAGATATCGCTGATTTGGTCAATTGTGCTTAAATCAGAGCGATTGGACATGACGAGCATTTCTGCCGTTTGACCGCGAGCGATCGCTTTATGATAAGGACGCAGCGGTGCTTTAAACTCGGCGATAAATCCTGTATCATCGCCCAATTCTAAATTAATCCACTTTTCCCTATTTTCTACAATCACCAATTCGCCTCTATTGTTGACTGTTTCCTGTTTACCAACCAACTCTTCTGTAAGCCACCAATCCAGCACTCGACCGCGAAAAAAGCCACTATATTTATAACGACGGTATTTAGCATTACGCACACTTGCCCAAAATACTGGTCCCCAAAACCAGTAAAGAGATGCCACAAATCCCAGCAAAAATATTATTGCCCCAAAATTAAGTCCGAAAAGGAATTTCACAAACAAAAGAACAGCCGCAGATACTACAGAAATTAATAGCCGTTGCAAAAAATCAGGAAACTTCCCCCAATAATATTTATACTGCGGAGAACTAGCAATCCACGGAACGAGTTGTTCAAATTTTTGGCGAGTCAGTGGGACTAACATGATTTTGATAGTTGTTAGTTGTTAGTTGATGGTTGATAGTGGGCATGGGGCATTGGGCATTGGGCAATTGTTTAATGGGCAATTGTTTAATGGGCATTGGTAATAATTCTTTTTTTTCCCTTTTCCCTGTCTTGAAAAAGTCTGATCGGAGGAAACCTCCGCTCAGATTTTCCGCTTTTCCCTGTCTTGAAAAAGTCTGATCGGAGGAAACCTCCGCTCAGATTTTCCGCTTTTCCCTTTTCCCCTCTTTAAATCCCCATGCCCCATGCCCCATGACGGCAGGTGCTCCACTTGGGGAGACCCCAAGACCGCACTGCCTCCCCCATGCCCCATACCCCACTATCCACTAGAGTATTTTTTCTAAGCCATATACTAACGACTTTAACTGTAGAACTTTGCGAATTGCCAGTAGTACTCCTGGCATATAGCAAGCGCGATCGCTTGTATCGTGCCTTAATGTATAAATTTGACCCGCTGCGCCAAAAATCACTTCTTGATGGGCAATCAGCCCCGGCAAGCGCACGCTATGAATTCTAATGCCTTCATCTGCTAAACTTCCCCTGGCTCCTTTTATTTTCTCCGTCTCTTCCACAACAGGCGGGTTAAATATTTTACCCATTTCTCCTAGCATCTGCGCTGTTTGAATCGCCGTACCGCTGGGTGCATCAGCTTTTTGGTTGTGATGCAATTCGATAATTTCTACATGCTCAAAATATTGAGATGCTGTCACAGCGGCTTGTTGCAGCAATACCATCCCAATCGAGAAATTAGGAATAATCAGACATCCGGTACTTGCTTTTTCGGCAAAATCTGCTAGGTCTTGAATTTGTTGCGGACTTAAGCC
This sequence comes from Tolypothrix sp. VBCCA 56010, assembly GCF_050875635.1. Lineage (NCBI taxonomy): Bacteria > Bacillati > Cyanobacteriota > Cyanophyceae > Nostocales > Tolypothrichaceae > Tolypothrix > Tolypothrix sp. VBCCA 56010. Next base: position 35,053 of record NZ_JBPAOH010000026.1, on the reverse strand, counting down.
GGTGGTACCAACTACAGGACGAATACCATAAGCGATCGCACTGCGAACATTGTCATAAACTGAATCCGGATGGGTAAAGTCTATCATTACCCCCGGTTGTTTTTCTTGTGCCGCAAACGCCAGCATCGATTCCAACTGATTGGTAATTGGTACTTCTAGCGGTTCACTTAAACCCGCTAGTTCCCCAGCGTCTTTGTCTTGATGTTCGGCGGTTGTGTCAATTGCACCCACTAAAATCATATCAGGCGCTTGCGCTACTGCTTTGACTACCTCACGACCCATTTTGCCAGCAGCACCGATAACAACAACTGGAATAGAAGCTTGTGCCATAACTTGAGAAATGCTTGTAAACCTCACAAGCGAATTGTAGAAGAATTTGGTTATCTAGATCGCTTTTCAAATCTAGGAGTGCGATCGCACTTTTTATTGTGACTTAATTTACATGGCGCAGGAACTTGAGTAATGCTAAATTAGTCCCAGTCACAGAACAAAAGCGTTTGCGTATCTCAAGGTTTCACGATTTTGGTTGGGCAGATTTGTATAAGTCGTACTAATTAACAACCAAATGATGTGAAAAGATTAATCCCATGTCTGTAGCTACAAACATATTATTCCAAGTAGATGAACAAAAAATTTGTCCTCACCTTGCTTTCTAGTCCTGTACTGTTTAGCTCCATATTGTCTATAGTCATGATGACCCAGCCTGCTCATGCAAGTCAAACAGGCACCCCACCCGGAACCCGTCTTTCATGCGTGCGAGATCCCCACACAGCAACTCCTCGTTTTGCGTGTGAAAGAGTTAGCAATAGTAATGCTACTCAAGCTAAACCAGCAGTTAAAGTAGCACCAGTTCAACCAAATCAGATTACTGAGCTAGAATTCACCGACGCTGAAAGCGATGAGGCAATAAAATTATTTGGCTGTGATTGTCCTGCCTGCATCAATGCTGTACGTCAGATTCACGGTTTGACTCAGATGGCAAGTTAGTATGTGAGGTTCGTAGTGAGCGCTAAAGCGCTCAAATCAAGGACTAAAGTCCTTACTACAAACTTATTCATGTAATATAAAAAGCCAGCTATACATAGGGCAGAATACGAACAATTACTTGAAAAAGAGCCAGAAAGTAACTTTTCTGGCTCTTATTTTGTCTCAAAATAATCAAATTCAGATGAAATTCGGGAAAAATTTAGAGTTGACCGAGGTTATGCAGCCCTAAGATTACCCCTACACCTAATAAATGACCAAAGGAAGTAGTTGCTAATAGCGCAGGTAAACCAAAACCACCAAAAAACTTGGATGAAGGTAAAGCTGGTTCGGAACTGGGATACTTAATGGTAGATTTTGCGAAAGCGATCGCAATCACGTTGCAGAGAATCATAATTATCCCTACTATCGGACTCCAATACAACGGGGTTGTGGCAAAAGTAGCAAGCAAGGTGGATGTAATCAACTGATTTTCTCCAAAATTTTATTGAATAAAAATATAATCTGAATTTTTCGCAAACAAATTCAACAGTAAACTGGGAATTTGCATCAAGAGTTTACATATTTTGTCATAACTTCATATAATTACCGTTTTGCTCTTTCTCACTCGCTTGTTATCGTAATAGCTTTCCACACCCCACAAATTGAACAGGGTGTAGGGTGTAGGGTGTAGGGTGTAGGGGTCAATTGGAGAGGGAAGGCATCTAAGCAATTGAAGACACCGTACTCATGGTTGTGGGGTTTTAAACCGAATTGCTGTGTGAGTGTGGAATGTACAAAACATGAAAGTCACACCCCACACCCCGCACCCCGCACCCCACACCCACGAGCGAAGCGACGAGAATTGTACGAAAGATAAATCAAAAAAGGTACTCTTAAGGGTACTGTCAGAAAATCTACGGATTACCCAAAATGAGGAAACACAAAACTCATTTTAATAAGTCTTATGTTTCTCCAAACCTTTGGCACGGCGATTGTAGACTATAACTTTGCCGCTAGTCCACCGCCCAACATAGTCTACCTCGCACCCAACATCGGAACGTTCGTTTTAGCCGACAACGGAACCGCTAATTTTGTTTGGCAAAAAGACGAAAATATTGAGTTTTACTGTGAAAAGCTAGCATATAAGGGAATCCGCACCATCTCAAATGTCAAATATTACGAGTGCGAAATGCTTGTGGAGACACAAGAAAGCTGCAAGCAGATGATAAAACTACTGTTTGGTTGCAAGCGTGCAAGCATTGATGACGGATATCGTATCTTTTACCAACGACCCCAAGATGAAGATTATCACCTTTGGGCTTGGGATGCTCAAACTTTTAAACTGCACAAAAAAGCAAATCACTAGTACAAAAAGTTAGGAAAAGCGGTAGAGACGTTCCATTGGAACGTCTGTACAATTCAAAAACTGCGATCGCCTAAGTTGAGTTTTGCCTACGCAGCGATATCTAGCAACAAATCGCTTTGCGTCTACACACTCCCCAACAAACTGAAGCGGTCTGTTTCGTAACGGGAGCGGTTTCCCTCGTGACGGGAGCGGTCTTTCTCGTGCCGGGAGCGGTCTTTCTCGTGCCGGGAGCGGTCTGCCTCGTGCCGGGAGCGGTTTCCCTTGTAACGGGAGCGGTCTGCCTCGTGCCGGGAGCGGTCTTTCTCGTGCCGGGAGCGGTTTCCCTCGTGCCGGGAGCGGTTTCCCTCGTGCCGGGAGCGGTCTGCCTCGTGCCGGGAGCGGTCTCCCTTAAAACTTTATTACAAGCCCCTACTTTTAAGTATGGGGTTGTTCCCCCCCCTGCTCCCTTCTCCCTGCCTTCTGCCTCTTACTTGACTCCTGAATTCTGCCTTCTTCCTTCTTATTTATTTGCTTTACCATATTCATAACTTGCCGAATTTTCTTCTTGGCGCGGCAACCAACACCCCAAGGATAATCTAAACTCAAGGTGATAGCGATTATTTCCTGCCTTTGTTATGTCCTCGACTATAGACTCCTTGCCACCAGCTCTTGCTAAAATAGTTCAACGCTTTCAACGCGCTTCTGAACCAAAGCGACGCTACGAACAGTTAATTTGGTACGGACAGAAGCTCAAAGAGTTTCCTTTATCTGATAAAATACCAGAAAACAAAGTTCCAGGTTGCGTTTCTCAGGTTTATATCACAGCAAACCTGGATGATGATAAGGTGGTTTTTCAAGGTGATTCTGATTCTCAGTTAACCAAAGGATTAGTAGGACTTTTGGTTGAAGGGTTGAATGGACTAACACCTACGGAAATTGTCCAACTAACTCCAGATTTTATCCAAGAAACTGGTTTAAATGTTAGCCTGACACCTTCCCGCGCTAATGGGTTTTACAACATTTTCAAAACCATGCAAAAAAAAGCCCTGGAATGTAAGTTAGATATGTCTAACTAAACAGATAAGTGCAGCTAAAGATAGATAATTATAATTGGTAATAGATGATATGTCAACTTCTTTACCTATTACCAATTATCTATCTCGTTATTAAGTAGTTAGATCGAAATCAACACAATTTTTGAGAAATATGTAAACATCAATTAAGGGTTTATTTAGACGGATATAAATTCATAAATTAACTAGAGTTGAACTGGGTAATGCCAACCTACTCATCTGTAAATTAAAACTCAATAAAGGCAAAATGTTTGAGTTATAGTTGTTTACTTTTCTCGCTTCGTTAAGAAAACAAACATTATGGAATCGTTATTAGGAAGAGCACTGTTATTATTGGGAATTTTATGTATAATTATTTTACCAGTAGGTTATCTACCTCAATCGAAAGTGCCAAATTTGATAACAACTTTAATCGGTACATTATTAGGATTTTTTCTAGCACAAGTAGGTCTTTTTATATATGAAACATATAAACAAAAAGAAGAGTTTATTTCAATGCTAATCAGCATGAGGAATGAACTTTTAATGAATAGCAATACTATCGCTTACATTGGCAAGATAGTTCAGGATAGAAGTTCAGGTTCATTAGTAGTTAACCAATATGGATTTTCTGGAGTGGATCACATAAGTGCAAGAGCAGTAGAAAATATAGTTCTTAGTCCACTAACGTAGAAATTTACTTCCAGAAAATTTTCCGGTAATTTTTTACTTAAAATCTATCAAACAACCTTAGTTTTTCAAAGAGAGATACCGACCAATAACGTTATTCAAACAGACTATAGTAATATTAAGCTTAACTCTGTTTTACCAGCATTTGATCGTCTAATAAGATATGTTGATACAGAAGGATACTCTTTGTGCGGAGAAAAAAAATGGAATAAACTAGTAAAAGACATCACTATATAAACAAAAGTTTTTAAAGATATGTAAAAAGCACACAAGGGTTGATTTAAATGTATGTAAACCTATTTCCATCAATCAACATAGTTAGATTTAATACCGCCAACCTACTTATCTATTAATAACTACTAATAACTATTAAAATTTAGTCTGATGTCAACTGATTTATTATCTTCTGCTGTCGGCATTGGTGGTGTAGTTCAAGAATATTTCTGGAACTGGGAAAACCAGCAATTGCGCGTTGTTTATGAAACTTTGGGTACAGGTTCGCCGATATTATTGCTTCCAGCTTTCAGTACTGTTTCCATGCGATCGGAAATGGGCGAACTTGCCAAGCTTTTATCTCCACATTTTCAAGTTGTCGCTGTAGATTGGCTTGGTTTTGGCGAATCGTCACGCGCCAGTTTAGATTATCGACCTGAATTATATCACCAATTTCTGCAAAATTTTGTCAAATCGATTTTTAATACGCCAATTGCAGTAATTGGAGCCGGACATGCTGCCAGTTATGTGCTGCAATTAGCTGTTAATCAGCCAGATGTTGTTTCGCGAATTGTGTTGTTAGCACCGACTTGGCGAGGTCCTTTGCCGACAATGGGGGCAAGTCAGCAGATTGCGGGTATGGTAAGAGGATTAGTGCGATCGCCTATTCTCGGTCAAGCTCTCTACAAGCTCAACACTACACCATCTTTCTTAAGTTTGATGTACCGTCGCCACGTTTACGCCGATCCTGCTATACTCACACCCAGCTTCATTCAACATAAGTGGCGCAATACTCAAAAGCCAGGAGCAAGATTTGCTCCCGCAGCTTTCGTCACCGGCAACCTCGACGCAGTACGCAGCCAAGCTGATTTTCTCGCACTTGCAAAACGCTTGTCTGTACCGCTAATGGTGATAATTGGCGAATCTAGTCCCCCCAAATCAAAAGCAGATATGGAGGCTTTGGCAGCTTTGCCAGGAGTTAAAAGCGCTGTTATCCCTGGTTCTCTGGGACTGCATGAAGAATACCCCGCAGTCGTTATAGAAGCAGTTCAGGATTTTTTGGGCTGAGAAATTCCCGACAACTTCTGCGAAGTCACCGAATCTGACCAACCTAACTTATTGATGCGAGGCTAGAGATTAATTTAAGCTACTGCTAGTACGTTTCTTGAGTTGAGAAAGAGAAACTGCTAGTAGACCAATTATGCCAAGACCAAGAATAGCTGACGGTTCAGGCACTTTCTTGACTTGAAAATCTAAACTGAATGTGCCAGACTCTTTAAAGGCAGTGCGATTATTGTCAGTACCTAAATCCACTAGTTTGAATGTTGCTGAGTAAGTTCCTAGTGGTGCAGCCTTGTCAGTCCAAAAAGTAGGGGTGAACGAAAAATTATCACCGCTGCCGATTGTATAAATATCGCCAACTGACTTGAGGATATCAACCCCTGCTGAATCAACAATATTCAATCCACTGCTAATTGAAGCTAATTGTAAACCAATTGTTGCACCCTCAAGCGATCGCTGCCAGCGACCATTAGAGCTATTGTACAAATACTGCTCTTCTAGTTCTGGAGAATTTTTTAGAGACGCTATAGGTTCTATCTTCAGATTGCTGTACTCGTCGTTTGTTAAACCGCTAATCAAGCGATCGCGATAAATTCCTGTCCCAGGTAACAATGTTAGCGGTGGCTGTTTTGTAGAAATCTCCGGAATTCTATTATTTGTACTGGTTGAATTAATAATTGGACTGTCTACAGTTCCTGAGTAGCTATAAGCACCAATACCGTGGAAATGATTCGTTGTCGGGTCTTCTTCCCGATGTGCAAACAAATAGGTCAGACGATTGTAGTTCGGGTTGTCTAATCCAGTGTATGTCCCTCGGTTGAGAACATCTAAATTATCTAACCCGATGAAAAATTCGGTGTGGTCATGGTCGGTATCATTACCATGAGCTTGTGCCGGTGCGAAAGTAGTAGATAAAACCCCACTAGCAGCCAAAAAGCTGACTGCAATAGATGCGATCGCTTGCCCTGTTTGAGTCCCTGACTTTTTTGAGCCAGTAGTGTTATTTAAAACCACCACGTATCTCCAGAAAAGTATAATTCATTGCTTTATAAGAATGATTATCATAAATTTAATCTTCCTGTCAATTAACGATTTGTTACAAATTGTCAATCCTATTTTTGGCAAATTTTTTAATATATATTTCTATTGGCAGATGTATAAAAATTAAATTGTTTCAATAAGCTGTTCTGCCAACTCAACAAACAATAAATCACCACAAAAATATAAAAAGACTTATGATAGGTGGTAATGATAATCTAAAAGGTGAAAAAAAGGCATTCAGAGTATGTTTACGGAAACACCGAATACAGTGCCTGTAACCGTTCTGACGGGCTACCTGGGTGCAGGGAAAACAACGCTTCTCAATCACATCCTCACCTACGAACACGGCAAGAAAGTCGCTGTCATCGTCAATGAATTTGGGGAAGTAGGCATTGATAATCAATTAATTATCGATGCAGATGAAGAAATCTTTGAAATGAACAACGGCTGCATCTGCTGTACAGTGCGCGGTGACTTAATTCGCATCATCGGCAACTTGATGAAGCGGCGTGATAAATTTGACCATTTAGTAATTGAAACTACTGGATTAGCAGACCCCGCACCGGTGATTCAGACATTCTTTGTTGATGAAGATATGCAAACTCAACTGTCTTTAGATGCAGTGGTGACAGTTGTCGATGCCAAGCATATCTGGCAACATTGGGATGCAGACGAAGCACAAGAACAAATTGCCTTTGCGGATGTGATTTTATTAAATAAAACTGATTTGGTAGCACCAGAACAGTTGGATGAATTAGAAAAGCGGATTCGGTCGATGAATGCAATGGCGAAAATCTACCGTACCCGCAACTCTGAGTTAGGAATGGACGCTTTATTGGGTGTACAAGCTTTTGATTTGGATCGCGCTTTGGAAATTGACCCGAATTTCTTAGGTGAAGATGCTCACGAACATGATGAAAGCGTGTATTCTGTAGCTTTGGTAGAACAGGGCGAAGTGGATGGACAAAAATTAAATAATTGGCTATCCGAGTTATTACGTACCCAAGGACCAGATATCTTTCGGATGAAAGGTATTTTGAATATCGCCGGCGAAGATAATCGCTTTGTGTTCCAAGGAGTGCATATGATATTTGATGGTAAAGGCGATCGCCCTTGGAAACCCAGCGAAACCCGCAAAAACGAACTTGTCTTCATCGGTCGCAATCTCGACGAAGCCAAACTTAGAGAAAATTTCCGTGCTTGCCTAATTTAAAAGGAATGGGGAATGGGGAGACAAGGAGACAAGGAGAGGGGGAGACAAGGAGAGGGGGAAAAATTCTTTTTTGTTCCCCTTGTCCCCTTGTCTCCCTTGTCTCCCTTGTCCCCCTTGTCCCCCACACCCGTCGCCCCTTGTCTCCTTGTCTCCCACACCCGTCGCCCCTTCTCCACTCCCACACAATGAACCCCCTAACCGCCAATTCCAAAGAATTCGAGCAGCACTTTTCCGGGACGCTTTCAGATTATGTGACAGCGATCGCTTGGTCGCCAAATAATACAACTTTAGCTGCAACCTCTGCTGCCGGGGAAGTCGCGCTTTGGCTTGATGGCGATTTAGCAATTCTCCAAGCTGGTAACGGTGAATCACTAAACTGTCTAGCCTTTTCCCCAGATGGGCAATTTTTAGCCGTTGGGGGACAAGATGGAAGGGTGAAAATTTGGCGGCAAAGTGAATTAATTGCTACTTTGGAAAATGCCCCCGCTTGGGTTGACAAGCTGGCTTGGAGTCATACTAGCAACTTGTTAGCTTTTAGTTTGGGGCGTTACGTACAAGTGTGGGATGCCGACTTAGGGGAAACAGTTGTCACGCTAAATTTTCACAACTCCTCAGTATTAAGTATTGATTGGCGAAGTGATGGACAATACTTAGCGGTTAGCGGTTATCACGGCGTAAAAGTATGGAATTCTCAAAATTGGGATGAGGAACCATACTTTTTGGAAATGCCTACTGTTAGTGTAGCTATGGCTTGGTCGCCTGATGGTAAATTTCTCGCTTCTGGCAACATGGATCGCAGCGTTACCGTGTTGGAATGGGATAATCCCGACCCTTGGGTAATGCGTGGTTTTCCGGGTAAAATTCGCCATTTGGCATGGTCAGAAGCTACTACCCAAGAAGGTGCGCCGATTCTCGCTTCTTCCAGCGTTGAAGGAATTGTAGCCTGGGAAAAGCTAGAAGATGAAGCTTTGGGATGGGAAGCGACAGTATTAACAAATCATGTGGATGTAATTCAGGCGATCGCCTTTGCACCGAACAGCTTTATTCTCGCTTCCGCTGCTAGTGATGGCTGGCTGTGTTTGTGGAATCAAGCCAAGCAAGTATCGCAAGTTCTTACAGGTGCATCAGCAGGCTTTTCTTGCCTAGCTTGGCATCCCCAAGGTAAGTTACTTGCTGCTGGTGGCGAAAATGGTGAATTATTCGTTTGGTCAAAAGTTACGCTGAGTCAAGGATTTGGGCGAAGTTAAATAAAGGAAGAGGGGAAAATATGTAGGGTGCGTTAGTAACGCACCCTACGGACTATAGCTGAGAAATTTAATGGTAATTATCAACGCTATCACTTATACTCAGCTTAAAATCAGTTCTATTGATTGATGTCGGTTATGAATAAACTTGCACTAACTTTGCTTTGCTCTTCTAGCTTTTTTAGCGCAATCCTACTAACAGTTAATCCAGCTTTTGCGAAAAAAGCAACTCCTCAAGATTTAGCTACTCCCAAGTTGCAGCCATCTATTGAACAAACAGTGAATGCACCTGCGGCTAAAAAAGACACCGAATTCCCAACCATCCAATCTAGTGAAATCAAAGAGGTTGCCATTCAAATGTTTGGTTGCGCCTGTTCTAGCTGTCAAGCCGCTGCTAGTCAAATAATGCTACAAGGTAGTCTACCTCAGCCTCAATAAGCCAAATTCTTAACGTTCACTCTTCTGAGTTGATGCTAAACAATTTATTGGGGTATGCTGTATCTGCAACCCCCTCTGTAATCTATAAATTTATGAAGATAGCAAAACTTATTTTGCTTGCCTTTCCTGTAGTTGTGGCTTCAGCATTCATGCTTGCCTTACCTGCCGCAGCGTCGATTGTGAATGCACCTGCTAAAGCTCAAGTTACTTTGGTCTCTACACAACCAATTTCCCAATCGGTAAGACCATTAACTCAAGAATCTAATCCTATCACAGATCAACTTGGTTGTAATTGCCCTACTTGCGTTAAAGCTAATTCTCAGCTACTGCAAGGTAAGCTACCATTTGCAGGCATTTAAAAAGTTATAAGTTATGAGTAGTAGGGGTACAACGTCGCGCTGTACCCCTATTTATTTATTTTGCTTGGGTAAGTCCTGTCGCTGCTACAATTTCCAACAGATGCCCGACTTGGTTTGTCAAATCAACTTGTATGAGTGCGTTAACGCTTCAGTATTTGACAACCAAGTTTTAAAAACGCTGGGATTTCACTTCACGTTCATGATAAAGATTATCGTTATTGTAGCGCAGATAGGAGTTAGTGATGTCAAAACCAATACCATCAACTAATTCCTTGCGAATAGCTTTTCTTGTTCTAGCGATTGGATTGGTTGGGTGTAATCAAAATACAAACACCGCTTTCACGCAAACCGATAGTAGAAATAATAATTTGCCTCAAGTAGTAGCGACTACAAGCATACTGTGTGATTTTACTAGACAAGTAGCGGGAAACTCAGTTAATCTTACCTGCTTGATTCCCCCAGGAGCAGATCCGCACGTTTATCAACCTAAGCAGGAAGACCGGGAAGCGATGCAGACGGCAGTGCTTATTTTATACAACGGTTACAATCTGGAACCGAGTTTGATTAGATTGATTAAAGCTAGTAAAAACCGTACACCGAAAATTGCAGTCGGTCAAGTTGCGGTTCCCAAACCGCAACAGTTTCAGCAAGGTAAAAAGGTAAACGATCCTCATGTTTGGCATAATGTCAAAAATGCGATCGCAATGGTGGACGTCATCAGCCGCAACCTAGAAAAAGTCTCACCAGAAAATGCAGCGCTTTATAGCAGTAATTCGCGACAAATCAAAAGTGAGCTAACTCAGCTCGATAGTTGGGTTAAGTCAACAATTACAACTATTCCTGCCAATCAACGCGAATTAGTTACCATCCATAATGCAATGGGTTATTATGCTTCTGCTTACGGTCTTTCATTAAAAGGCACTTTGTCAGGCATCAGCACCGAAGGAAAACCAACAGATGCACGAGTCAAAAGCTTAGTGAATAATATCAAGCAAGCGAGAGTGCCGACAATTTTTGCCGAAACGACAATTAACCCCAACTTAATAGAGTCTGTAGCAAGACAAGCGAGAGTCAAAGTTTCCCAAAGGGAACTTTTTACCGATAGTTTGGGTGAACCAGGAAGCGAAGGGGAAACCTACCAGAAAATGATGACGGCAAATACCCGCACAATTGTTGAAGGATTGGGAGGTACTTACTTGATATTTGTACCGAAAGCTAGGTAATGGGGAATGGGGAGAGGGGGGGAGGGGGGGAGGGGGACAACTTGGGGAGTATTATTCAAAAATTCTCCTTGTCTCCCTTGTCTCCCTTGTCCCCTTGTCTCCACTCCCCCACTCCCCCACTCCCCCACTCCCCCACTCCCCCACTCCTCCATGTCAACGCTTCGGTTCCGGGTTCGCTAGAGGAGGTGGAACTAAGGGAATATTGGTAGGTTGTGGGGTTTTGTTCAAATCGGGGGTTGCAGGTGGTTGTGGGGCTGGTGTGGCGCTAGGAGGAACTGCTGGAGGAGAATTTGTGGTTGTGGAATCTCGTCCAAAAAATAAAAGCGATCGCGCAGTTTTAAAGTAAGTTGCCCAAACTTGCGGATCGGGGCGATTTCGCCATTGCGGACGACTAACTTCTAATGTCAAAACTGGAGCGATCGCCCCATAATTTTGCGCGGATACAACTACGGAAACGTCTGTAACTAAAATATCTTGGTCAAAGCTGCGTTGAGCCGCTGCCCTAGCTGCCGCTTCCGCCCTTATGATGATGGTTTCGTAGTTTTCCTCTGGTAAGGCATCAATCGCTAAGTCAACTCTGGCGGTATAAGCTTGCACACTCTGCGGCGCGATCGCTTCACACACAACCCAAACCGGAATTGCAGTACCAAGCAAAACAATTAAAGGAACTATCCGGATTTGTTTGGCAATTTGGCTAATAACTGGAAAGGGAATGATGGATGATAGTTGGTGAGCAACACTTCTGCTCATAACTTTATGCTCCTTACTGATGATTTGTAATTTGAAATCAGCGAAAGTATTTTTAATGAAATTCATGTAAGAAAAATTACACTTGCTCGGAAGACTCATTCAGAATCACCTGAAGTATATGACATAGGTTAGCCTTGTTTTTTCAGCAAAGCCAACCGCAATTTTATGCAAGTAAACAATAAGTAGAAAAAGCGCGATGGCAAATCATTGGGCGATCGCTATAGGCATCAATCAATATCAATTCTTTCAGCCTTTAGGTTGCGCTCAAGCAGATGCTGAGGCAGTCTTAGATTTTTTCGTTACACAAGCGGGTTTTTCGTCGCAACAGTGTCTGTTGATGACAGATACTTCGCCACCTATTGGCAATAGATCGACCTATCCCAGCAAAGAAAATATTCTCGTTTTGCTTGAGGATTTGGTAGCCAATTTTTGGCAACCGCAAGATTATGTATGGTTGTTCTTTAGCGGTTACGGAGTTAATTACAACGGCAACGATTATTTAATGCCACAAGAAGGAAATCCGGCTGAGGTGCTTCATACTGGGATACAAGTGCGATCGCTGATGCAAAGTTTGCAATTTGCGAACTTGAATGTTGTCCTAGTATTCGATATCAACCGCACTTTTGGCGCTCAAGGAAATACTCTTGTTGGGAAAGAAACTTTAGACCTAGCGCAAGAACTACAAATTGCCACAATTCTTTCTTGTCAAAGCGAACAATTCTCTTACGAAAGTAACGAACTCGGTCACGGAATCTTTACCGAAGCGTTGTTAGCAGCTTTGCATTCCGGTCATGGTAGCAGCTTAACAGAGTTAAAAAATTATTTGAGCCTCCGCACGCCAGAATTTTCTCAACACTACTGGCGTCCGACACAAAATCCTGTTGTGATTATTCCATCAAAACCGCAACAAATCTTACCTTACCAAGCTCAGACAAGCGACAGTGACGAAGCCTCAATTTTTCCTACAGAAGAAATCTTTGCTGTTGCAGTTTCAGCTCCCTCGCTCCAAGAAAATTCTTTCAGAGATTCGGCTCAATTACAACAAGTTCCACTTGAGCCACTAACCTGGGGAGAAGCCCCAACTATAAGTTCTATATCACGCAGCTTTGGAGGAGGTCAAGCAACGTCAGAGGATATTTCTACCCAGGATTCAAAACAGACAACTACAGGTAGAAGATTCATCCCTTCACCTGAACCCTACGTCTCTCAATTATCTGCTTCTCACACAACGAACTTTCCCCAAAAAAGAAGGAGATATGCTCGATTGTGGAAACAGCTTGTATTGTGGGGTGTCGGCACCACAATGGTACTAACTTCAATCGTGCTAATTTGTGTCCGCAATAAGACAGGATTTAGATTTGCGGAAATATTGCCAAAAGCATCTAATACTGCCAAGAGTGACATAAATGTGGTCAAAACACCAACTGTCCGCTCTATTTCCGAAACAACCGCACCAGTTACACCAAAAAATCAACCAAACTCGCAAACAGCTTTCATTTCCAAGTCGCAACAGCGAAACCAAGCTGTATTAGATTTGGCGAAAAAGTCGCTCAGACAAACTCAAGCTAGCGACTTAAGAATGGCGATTCTTACTGCTCGGAAAATCAAAGCTGGCGAACCGCTTTACGATCAAGCTCAGGAGAATATTAAGATTTGGAGTCAGATGATTTTAGATTTAGCGGAGGGTCGAGCCAAGCAAAAACAATATAGCAGTGCGATCGCCGCTGCTGCATTAATCACCAAAAGCGAGCCAAATTATCCCAAAGCTCAAGCTGCAATTACTCAGTGGCGGTTAGAAGCAAAGCAGTATGTTAGTAATAGCACCGTTTTAGACGCAGCTAACGGCTTAATTCAACCCGGACAAGCATCTACCTACAATCGGGCGATCGAAGTAGCGAAGAAAGTATCACCCGGTCAACCCGGCTTCGATGAAGCGCAAAAATCGATGAATAAATGGAGTCAAATAATTTTATCTCTCGCCAAAAAGCGTGCCGCTAGAGGCGAATTCAAAGCCGCAATTGAAACCGCTACTTTAGTTCCAGAGGTAACAGCTCCTTACGAAGAAGCTCAAACAGCGATTCAAAAATGGCGAAAAAAATAGTAGAGACGTTCCACCGGAACGTCTCTACCGCCCCCGGAACGTCTCTACCGCGCCTTTCATTATTAACAGTACTGTGATATATCCTCGCCGCAATCATCGGCTAGATAGCACAGCGCTCGGAAGCGTAATCCAACCACTTCTTCATATAAGGGGTTGAGCTTACACATCGGTGGAATATGAAATAAGGTTTTACCGAATAATTTCACATTGCGCTCAAAGGGACATTGAGCCGGAATTAATTTGCACAAGCGGTGAGCAAAAGTGCGATCGCTTACTTTAATATTGTCTATCCACAGCCGCAGTGGTTGAAGAATGTCACGGTCAGGCTCTGAGGAACGACTGTACAGCGCGGTTACGTTAGTGTCAGATGCATTTGCGGGATTTAACGATACCCAGCTTGCTAAAAAAATCTTTGGCGTGGTACTATGAAATACCTTCATGGTTCGCTCCTCTGTGTTTGTGAGGGTCACAGAACTGTCCGATGACTCTCTACAAGGTGTAAATTACTTTCAAACGAAAATCGTGTTTTGACTTAGACACACTCTGATGTTTAGGTAGCTACTTGAATCAGAATCTATTTGTTACTACGTCAAGTTAACCGCACTTTTCCAAAAATAGGAACTGTACTAGTCCTATCTTGTTGATAACTTGACACAGTTTAAATTTTAATAAAGACATCTGCCTTTAGACAGGTTTTATTGTAACATTTACAAAATTTAATGCAAGTCGTTTGTGCCAGTATTTTTACTGGAATTTGCGAATTGGGAATTGGGAATTGGGAATTGGGAACGTGGGAACGTGGGCATTGGGCATTGGGGAGCCAGTGCGTTGGTAAGGCAGCGCGGTCTTGGGGGTTTCCCCCATGAGCGACTGCCGCAAGGGTTTCCCGGCAGCCGTGCACCTGGCGTCATTGGTAATAATTCTTTCCCCTTGTCCCCTTGTCTGCCTTGTCTGCCTTGTCTGCCTTGTCCCCTTGTCCCCTTGTCTGCCTTGTCCCCATCCCCTAGTCCCCAATTCCCAATTTGTTGTTCCCAGTCTTCGGTAAAAAAGTGATTGTCCTTAAATATGGAATTTATAGCGTATTAGGGTTGACTTACTTAGGGTTAGCGTTGGGTAGCCTACCTGGGTTACGGATGAACCGTGCGACGATCGCTTTAGTTGGATCTGCCTTTCTAATTGCTTTGGGTGTGGTGACTTTACACGAAGCGTGGGAAGCAATTGATGCGAAAACCATCGTGTTTCTTTTGAGCATGATGGTAGTCAACGCTAATTTAGCCTATGCAGGATTTTTTCCCCAGGCACTGTCGGTGTTGTTGAGTTTTACCCGCAGTCCTCTAGGTATATTAATAGCCTTAACTTTTGGCAGTGGTATCCTCTCCGCGATTTTTCTCAATGACACGATAGCGCTGATTTTTACACCATTAACATTAAGCTTGACTCAAGCTTTGGGTTTAAATCCGATTCCTTATTTACTAGCTGTTGCGGGAGCAACTAATATTGGCTCGGTGGCAACTTTGAGCGGAAATCCACAAAATATATTGATTGGCTCGTTTTCCGGTATTGGCTATTTAGAGTTTTTACGGGCATTAATTCCAGTTGCCGTGATTGGCTTGATAATTCAGATAGAATTGCTGTGGTTGCTTTATCCAGAAGTGCGTTCACGGAGTGTGCCGCAGGTATCGCTTCAAGCGTGCGATAATTTGAATACCACAAAAACACGTATTTTCAAACCGCTATATCAAAAAACTTTAATCATCACCACCGGCTTACTCATTGCTTTTGTTGCCGGCTTACCTCTAACAGAATCTGCCTTAGTTGCTGCTAGTTTATTGCTAATCACTCGCCGAGTCAAGCCACAGCGCATCCTCAAAAAAGTGGATTGGAATCTGTTGGTAATGTTTTCTGGACTCTTTATCTTGACAAGAGTGACGCAAAAGTTAAATTTATTGCAGCCATTCACTCATGCAATTAACTCTGCTGCTAGTTTATTGGGGGTGACAGCTATCTTGTCTAATTTAATTTCTAATGTTCCAGCGGTACTTTTACTGCAACCATTAATTCCTAAACATGATACACATTCCTGGCTGTTACTAGCAGCCGGATCAACTTTAGCTGGTAATCTAACTTTATTTGGTTCCGTTGCTAACTTAATAGTCGCAGAAGCTGCAAACGAGTTAGGTTACAAGCTGACTTTTTGGGAGCATTTGCGCTTTGGGGCACCGTTAACTGTATGTACTTTAGTTTTGGTTTATCTGTTGGTTTAGAAATTTATTGCAAATAACGAGGCTATTAAATTAGCCAACCACGTTGAAGTCCTTGCTCTACCCCACCTGCCCAATCTGTGGTTAAATGTGTCCGCACAGTAGAAAACAAATGCCACACTACATTAGGATCAATTGGATTTTTAATATACTTATCAAGGTATCTATATTCTCTGTCAGTATTTTTTTGTTTTCGTAAGACATAAATTTGATCTACCTTGTACTTTCGTAAATTGACTGCATCCGAAAGCTTGAGCCACTCCATCACCACAATATATAATCCGTTTGGGTTTCAAGCCTTGACTTCTTCAGCAGCTCTAGATGAACCTTCTAACATTGTCTTATCAAGATAAGTTTTGCATTCTATCGCCACGACAGGAATATCAAAGAAATGCTCTTCTGAATCACCTGCATTTAAAGTTTCACTAAACGCCGATAAGCTTTCAGCAGGTACTAAAATGCTCTCTATTGTCTTATCTTGGTTTTGGTCTAATTCTTTGAGAATCTCCGAAGCTTTTTCTACTGGATCATTTACGACTTCGGTCTGTTTCTGCGAATCTAAATCATCTTGTATTCTTGATAAACCAGATTTACTCGTCTGCAAAGAGGCTAAAACCGTGACTCCTATAACAAAATCATGATCCTTTTTTTCAATTCTTGCATAAGGTGTCTCTAACATTTTTGCATAACTGGGAGCTGCGAAGAAAATATCCTTGAATGTATGAGATTTTCCTATTAACGCACGCTCTCCAAAATCACTAACTATATCCTTAAATAAATAATATAAAAACTCTTCTAAAGCACTGGAATGTAAATTCGATCTAGAGTCAAATTTTTCAGCATAGTGCTGTTTGTCGATAAAATTTTTATATTCTTCAAAAAGAGCTACACGCTGTCTAACAGTTTCTATATCACTCTCAGATGGCGTTACACCGGGACCGATTAAATTTGTATTTTGCTTGTGCCAATCATCGTATAAGGAGCGAATTTCAGCTAAATACCGCTTACTGTCAACATCTTTGTACTTGGTTTTATGATTTTCTTTAGCTCTGAGATTCGCTCCATGTACTAGCATAAGTATTTTTATAATTTCTACTAATATTCTCAGCGATCGCTTTTCCTAATAGTGGCGGTACGGCGTTACCAATTTGATTATATTGACAGAGATGTTTTTCTGCTGTTCTACCTTCTTTTATAAGTAGCTTGTGACTGACAACAGTTGGTTTGCCTTTAAAGACAAACCAATCTGGAAATGATTGAATTCTTGCACCTTCTCTGGCAGTAAAGTTTCTATTTTTATATGGATGTACAAAATTTGCATAAAATGAAGCCGGAATAGTATGACATGGTTTGTGCGGATATAATCTTCTACTATTTTGAGCGTATACTTTTTCAGATATAATCTTATTGCTATTTCTTTTATATGGTTTTAAATATTCAGGAACGTCGGCAAGCGAGTCTCCCCAAGACATTAATTTAAAACGTTCTATAGTTCGTTGAGAATGTTTCATAGCTACGTGATTGTACACTTTTCGAGAACTGATTCGCATTTGATACTGATACTCATTGCTAGGTTCTTTATCATATTCAACTTCCTCGTTACCTTCTCTAGCATTGATATCAGGCAAATCGGAAATAGCCTCCCATAATGTAGGACATAACTTTAGTGTCGAGTCAAAAATTTGTAACTGTTTATTATTTGAAAAATAGTGAGTAGCTTCTGGAAAAGGTATTTTCAACTTGAGACGAGAGGCAATAACAAACAGCCTGCGCCTTATTTGTGGTATTCCGTATCTAACAGCTTCTAGTATATCGGTGTATACATAATATCCAATTGTTTCTAGTTCTGTTTTTATAATTTCAATAACAGGCTCTCCTGAGATTGTCTTGGCACTTATCAGTCCAGGCACATTCTCCATGATTAATAACTCTGGTTTGAATAATTTGCCAACTCTTAAAAAATCTTGAAACAAAGAATTTCTAGGGTCTTTTGGGTCGCCTGCATTTTTTCTACAGTTTGAGTATCCTTGGCAAGGTGGTCCACCTAAAACAACATCAGGTAAATTATCCTTAAATGCATTTATCAAATATTCATCTGAAAACTTTTGTATGTCTCCAACAAGTACTTTTGCATCTTTGTGATTATATGCAAATGTTTCCGCAGCCCACTCGTCTTCTTCTATTGCTCCAATAATGCTATTTCCTGCTAGCTTAAACCCCAGACTGAATCCTCCAGCGCCTGCAAATACATCAAGTACTTTTAGCAATTAAACGCCTCCTTCCAAGGGTTAACTCGCTTACTTTATCTCACACCAAGACAAGCCAGCGCCGTGCGGGGGTTCCCCCCCGTTGAGGCGACTGGCGTGCAAAGTCGCCAAGAATAACTTTCTTTGCCTCTTTGCGTCTTTGCGTGAGCTTTTCTCTTAAATTCCCTACGATGCCACTTGAGCAGCAGTGCGAGTCCGGCGCCTTCTGCCGTCGGTAGCAACTTTCACCGGAGGTTCATCAGGAGTTTGCATCAACAAAGTTACAGATGGTTGACATTGCAACTCTTTTCTGATGGATCGTTGCAATTCCCGCTCTAAAACGCCTTGCAATCCACCCCAGTCCATCTCTGATTGCTCGCTTTCAAAGCCAGGATTGCTAAATTCAGACCAACGCACGCTGAGAATTTCTTCAATCCGCTGTTGTACCCATTTTTGCAGCAGCGATCGCTCTATACTTGTCACCACCCCGCGCAGGTGAATTTCTGGTTTTGCCATCAGCTTGCCACTCCAATCGATTGCCGCAGCGATGGTAATAATGCCTTCGGAAGCCATGCGTTGCCGTTCTTGCAATACTTTGGAGCTAACCATCCCAGAACTAGAAGTATCTACCAACTCTATACCAGACGGCACTTTTCCAGCAACTTTAATAGAATTTTCCGTTAATTCTATTACATCGCCATTCTGTATAATCACCATATTCTCTGCCGGAATGCCCACACTTTGAGCCGTCTGGGAGTGCTTCACCAGCATTCGATGTTCGCCGTGAATCGGTAAAAAGAACTTGGGTCGAGTCAACGCCATCATTAGCTTTTGGTCTTCTTGACAGCCGTGACCGGATACGTGTATTCCTTTTTCTCTACCGTAAATTACATTTGCGCCCTGCATCATCAACTTATCGATGGTGTTGACGACAGCGATCGTATTTCCGGGAATCGGGTTAGCTGAGAATACTACTGTATCGCCTTGCCTGATTCTGATATGAGGATGTTCTTTGTTGGCAATCCGTGTCATTGCTGACATCGGTTCGCCCTGAGAACCCGTAGTCAAAATCAGCACTTTATCTTCTGGTAAATTCCGAACCGCGTGTAACGGCTGTAAAAGATTATCTTCGCACTTAATGTAACCAAGATTACGCGCATGGGCTATCAAATTCAGCATTGAACGCCCGACAACCGCCACAACTCGGTTATACTTCTGCGCTAGCTGTAAAGTCATGTTGATGCGATGCACGCTGGAAGCGAAGGTAGTCACGAACAGTCGCCCAGGTGTTTGCATGAAGATGCGTTCTAGGTTGGGATAAACTGAACGTTCTGAAGGGGTAAATCCGGGTACTTCTGAGTTGGTGGAGTCACTCATCAGGCAAAGTACGCCTTTTTCGCCGTGTTCGGCTAACCGTTGCAAGTCAAAATGCTCACCATCGACTGGGGTGTGGTCAAATTTAAAGTCGCCTGTGTGAATAATTACACCTACAGGGGTGTTAATTGCCACAGTGAAACTATCGGCGATGGAATGAGTATTACGGATATACTCGACTACAAATGATTTGCCAAATCGCACCACATCACGGGGTCTGACTGTTCTTAATTCAGTGCGATCGCGTACACCGGCTTCTTCTAATTTCCCTTCTAGCATTGCCAGTGCTAGTCTCGGACCATAAATCACCGGAATGTCAAATTGCTTTAGGTGAAAAGCGATACCCCCAATATGGTCTTCATGACCGTGGGTAACGATCATCCCTTTAATTTTGTGGCGATTTTCCCGCAGATAAGTTGTATCCGGCAGAACAATATTTACTCCATGCATTGCCTCTGTTGGGAAAGCCAAACCTGCATCTAACAGGATAATTTCGTCATCATACTCGAAAACGCAGGTATTTTTACCAATTTCATGTAAGCCGCCCAATGGAATGATTTTTAGGGCGGAGTTAGCTTCGTTTTTAACCATTTTCTCCTGGATTGTTGTTTGCGGTTAATAAGTTGTAAGTAAGCTGTCTTCTATTACAGGCAACAGTATTTGTGTTTTATGTCACTTTGAAAAAGCGTGAATTTTAAATTCAGATGGAACTGTTGTTCAATAAATAAAATTGACTTTACACACTGAAATTTCATACTATATCGTTAGTCTTAACACAGGCTTCATCTGTACAACCTGGTTAGAATTACGTCTTTTTCTCAGTAACTGCGGAGCGCCAAAATTTGCTTGTTTCTCATCAAGTTTGTGCTTGAATTAAATTAAGTTCCTGAAGAACCGACTTTAATTTTTGAGTTACTTCTGCGTCGGCTTCACACAGCGGTAGACGAGTTGAACCTACCTCCCAACCTTGAAGTTGCAAAGCTTTCTTAAGTGGAATGGGATTTGTAGTTTTAAATAAAGCTTTAAACAACGGAAATAATTGCAAATGAATCTCAGTAGCAACTTGAGTTTTTCCCGCTGAAAAGGCTTGGATCATCTGCTGTAGTTGGGTTCCTACCAGATGACTCGCCACGCTGACTACTCCCTTTGCCCCGATCGCTAACAAAGGCAAAGTTAGTGAATCATCTCCAGAGTAAATCTGAAATTCTTTCGGTGTCAAGCGGCGAATTTCACTTGCCTGGTCTATATTACCACTAGCTTCTTTAATCCCGACAATGTTGTTTACCTCGGCTAAACCTGCTACTGTTTCTGCACTGAGGTTTTGACCAGTACGACCTGGGACATTGTATAACAACATTGGGAGGTCGGGACAGGCTTGGGCGATCGCCTGAAAGTGCGCTTTTAAGCCGGCTTGCGGCGGTTTGTTGTAATAAGGTACAACTTGTAAAGATCCATCTATTCCTATTTTAGCGGCTTTTTGAGTAGCAGCGATCGCTTCTTTCGTAGAATTAGAACCACATCCTGCCATTACTTTTGCTTTTCCTGCCACCGCTTCGGACACCACAACAAACAACTGATATTCCTCTTCCCAACTTAAAGAAGGTGATTCCCCAGTTGTCCCGCATACCACCAGTGTATCTGTACCGTTTTTCGCTAGATGTGCTGCCAATTCGGCGGCTACATCGTAATTAACACTGCCGTCTGCTTTAAACGGCGTAATCATCGCGGTTAAAACTCTACCAAAATCTACCACCCTTTTTTCACTCCTAATTAAATGGATGCTATTTTTTTGTATCTTGGTGGCTTTCTCTTGTCATAACCGATCTGCAAATTGCTATAATAGCGTGATTTGCACATTTTCATTTCTTTTTCTGTATCTTACGTTAGTAATTTTCGCGATATAAATTTACTTTTTTTCTTAACTAGAAACGTAACTTGCCATCGGTTTTAGTATCTTTTTTTCCACCAACAACTCCGCAATTTGCACTGCATTTAACGCGGCACCTTTACGAATTTGGTCGCCACACAGCCACAGTTCTAATCCGCACGGATGAGATATATCCTGACGAATTCTCCCAACTAAAACGTCATCTTGCCCGCTAGCTTCAATTGGCATCGGAAAATGATTTGTTTCCCAATTTTCTACCAATTTGATACCAGGGGAATTACTTAAAATTTCTCTTGCTGATTCCACAGCAAAAGGTGTGGCAAATTCTAGATTAATTGCTTCCGAGTGAGCGCGAAGTACGGGAACCCGTACACAAGTTGCGGTAATTCTTATATCTTGATTTCCAAATATTTTTCTGGTTTCGTTAACCATTTTCATTTCTTCCTCGCAGTATCCCAAATCATTCAATGGGGAGTTATGCGGAAATAAATTAAACGCTAACGGGTAAGGAAATACTTCCGCAACTGGTTTTTGTCCTTGTAAAATGGCGCTTGTTTGGGTTGTTACTTCTGCCATTGCTTTGGCACCAGCACCACTTGCAGATTGATAAGTTGCAGCGACAATGCGCTGTACAGGCTTAACTTGATGCAATGGATAGACTGCTAACGCCATTAAAATTGTCGTACAGTTGGGGTTAGCAATAATGCCAGTATGGTTAGCTGCGGCTTGGGGATTTACCTCTGGAACTACTAAAGGGACTTCTGGATTCATCCGGAAAGCACTGGAATTATCAATTACCACCGCACCCGCTGCGACAGCTATTGTTGCCCAAACTTTGGATATCGAACCTCCGGCGCTAGCCAGCACAATATCTACATTATCAAAGGCATCGTTGCTTACTGCCTCTACTGGCAAATTTTCTCCTTTAAACGGTAGAGTCTGCCCTGCACTACGAGCGGACGCTAATAACTTTAAATTATCAACTGGAAAATTACGACTTTCTAACAATTGCAGTAATTCTTTGCCAACTGCACCAGTCGCTCCTAAAATAGCTACACTATAGGATTTAGACAAATTTGCTTCCTCCTTACTTAATAAGTTGTTATTTGCAATTTTTTGCTGGTCAAATCCCCGATTGATCCATATGTAATTATCAATAGCAGATATAAAATAAATCCGAATAGTTCACTTAGGTATCTTTTAATTTAATACATTATTTATTTTCTTGGTCATTTTAAGTAATGTTGCAATTTCCAACAATTACTATTTTAAATTTCTACCAATTTAAAATAAATATTATATAACAAACTTTCATATTTAGCGCTAAAACAAGTTTGATATCTGCACTTTTGTTGCCGTAGAAGCCAAATGGCGATCGCCTTAATCTTCCATTCTGTGTAAACTAGGTTCGCAGGATGATGGTTATACTATGATGCAAATGGACGTTTTTGAGCTATACCTCAAGGCAACTGGCGCTTGAGGCTAAAAGCACAAAGACGAACTGCTGGTTGAAAACCAGGATATCACGGTGTAAGCCCCACGAAAAACTAATTTCGATTTGGGGAATGGGGAATGGGGAATGGGCAATGGGCAATGGGGAATGGGGAGACAAGGAGACAAGGGGAAAGGGGAGAAGCCCAATGCCCAATGCCCCATGCCCAATGCCCCATGCCCAATGCCCCATGACCCATGCCCCACGTAAAGTTATTACGCAATTAGTGTCAAGTGCTTTGACATTAGCAGTAAACTGGATCTCTGCTGAAGGGCATCCATTTTTCAATTTAGACGCTCTACTCGTATGCGTCTCTAGTCCACTCCGAGTAAAAATAGCAGACAACACAGACGAAGCATGAAAGTCACCCAGGAAAAACTTCCCGCTAGCCAAATAGGGCTGGAAATCGAGATTACGCCAGAAATGACTAAGCAAACTTACGAAAAGGTGATTAAGAACTTCACTAAAGATGCTAATATTCCTGGGTTTCGCAAAGGCAAGGTGCCTCGCCCCATATTGCTACAGCGCATCGGTACAGCTAGAGTTAAGGCAGCAGCACTGGAAGAAATAATTCAAGATGGCATCGAGAAAGCGGTAAAACAAGAAAACATCCAGGCGATCGGACAACCGCGCTTGCGATCGTCGTTTGAGGAATTGATTAATAATTATGAACCGGGCAAAGCTTTGATATTTTCTGCTGGTGTAGATGTAGAACCGGAAGTAAATCTGGTTAAGTATACTGACTTTGAAGTTAAAGCTGAGGAAGTAAAATCCGATCCAGAGAAAGTGGATACAGTCCTAGAGAGCCAACGTCAGGAAATGGGAACATTAATTCCTGTAGAAGGACGTGCAGCGCAAATCGGTGATGTGGCTGTGGTGGATTTTAAAGGTGTGTATTTCAAAGGAGAAGACGAAACCGCAGAACCCGAGCCAATTCCAGGTGGAGAAGCAGAAGATTTTCAAGTAGAGTTGCAGGAAGATAAGTTTATTCCCGGATTTGTGACGGGGATGGTAGGAATGAATCCTGGGGAAACCAAAGAAATTTCCGCTCAGTTTCCCGATCCGTATGCGAATGAAGAATTAGCCGGAAAAGCCGCCAAATTCACGGTAACGCTCAAAGAAATTAAAGAAAAAGAGCTACCGGAATTAAATGATGATTTGGCTCAAGAAATGAGCGATTTTGATACATTAGCCGAATTGCGTGCTTCTTTAGAAGAACGGTATGAAAAAGAGGCTGCTAGCAAAACTAAAGCAAATAAACAGGAAGCTTTGTTAGCAGAATTACTCAAGCACGTAGAAGTAGACTTACCAGAAACGATGATTGAGCAAGAAGTCGATCAAATGCTGACGCAAACAGCGATGCGACTTTCTCAACAGGGGTTGGATGTTAAGAAGCTGTTTACCCAAGATATTATTCCTCAGTTGCGAGAGCGATCGCGTCCGGAAGCAATTGAACGCTTAAAGCGATCGCTTGCACTTATAGAAATCGGTAAACGCGAGTCCATCGAAGCCACACCCGAAGAAATCGAGGCAAGAGTTACAGAACTGATGCAAGAGTACGCAGATCAAGATGTTGACCCCGAAAGACTCCGCGCAGTAGTCGAAAATGAACTCTCAACCGAAAAAATCGTCGATTGGCTGATAGAACACTCATCAGTCGAACTTGTACCTGAAGGTTCTCTGACTCCTACTGAAGAAGCACCGGAATTAGAAGCAGCTGAACTTGTACCTGAAGGTTCTTTGACTCCTACTGAAGAAACATCACCGGAATTAGAAGCAGCACCAGAGGTAGAGGAACAAAACGGCGAATCTACTCCAGAGTAGAGAGATAGGGGGGCAGGGGGCAGGGGGCAGGGAGACAAGGAGACAAGGGGACAAGGGGACAAGGGGACAAGGAGACAAGGGGACAAGGGGACAAGGAGAAAAGGAGAATTTTTGAATAATACTCTCCCCATCCCCCCCTCTCCTTGTCCCCCCCTCTCCCCCTCTCCCCCTCTCCTTGTCCCCCCTCTCCCCCTCCCCCCCTCTCCTCTACCCAGATTACCGCCCAAGCTTGATAGTGTGTAACACGAGAGCTATTTATATAAGGCATAATGGTTAACACATAGCTAAAATACAAATCAAATTCGCTCGTGTTAGGCAGCAAAAGCTGCTTTATCTTTGTCCTAATTATTCTCAAACGTTCTTTTATGCTTATATCGCAGTCGGGAAATGACCCAATCAACAGTTTGGGTCTAAGACAAATTAACTCTCAAAGCAGCCCTAGTAACATCGTCCCGATGGTGGTAGAGCAATCTGGTATGGGAGAAAGAGCTTTCGATATCTTCTCCCGCTTACTGCGAGAGCGGATTATCTTTTTGGGCACGCCAATCGACGATACTATTGCTAACTCAATTGTTGCCCAGTTGTTGTTTTTGGATGCGGAAGACTCAGAAAAAGACATTCAACTGTACATCAATTCTCCCGGCGGCTCGGTCTACGCAGGAATGGCAATCTATGATACAATACAACAAATTCGCCCGGATGTTGTAACTATTTGTTTCGGATTAGCTGCGAGCATGGGGGCGTTTCTGCTGACTGCTGGAACCGCTGGTAAGCGGATGTCTCTACCCGATTCTCGGATTATGATTCACCAACCGCTCGGTGGCGCTCAAGGGCAAGCAATTGACATAGAAATTCAGGCAAGAGAAATTCTTTACATTAAGTCAAAGTTGAATCAGTTATTGTCTGAGCATACTGGTCAACCCTTAGAAAGAATCGAGGCTGATACTGAGCGCGACTTCTTCATGTCGGCAGAAGAAGCGAAAAACTACGGTTTGATCGACCAAGTTATTTCCAGACAAAATCTACCCACCGCTGGGGAAAACGTCACCATTGTGAAATAAGAGGCTGGTATGGCTGGTATGACTAAGTACGACTCCCATTTAAAATGTTCATTTTGTGGCAAGTCTCAAGAGCAGGTGCGTAAATTAATCGCCGGACCTGGAGTCTACATATGCGATGAATGCGTTGACTTGTGTAATGAAATACTAGATGAGGAGTTACTCGACACGAATGGTGCGGCAACACCACCAGCCGCACCCCGGTCAGAACCACCTCAAAAACGTCGCGCTCGCTCTAACAGTATCTCATTTAATCAAATACCCAAGCCACAAGAGATTAAGAAATATCTCGACGAACACGTTATTGGTCAAGATGAAGCCAAGAAAGTGCTGTCAGTGGCGGTTTACAATCATTACAAACGATTGGCGATCGTCCAGTCTAAAGGCAGTGGCAAACCTGGGGCAGATGATGCTGTAGAGTTGCAAAAGTCCAACATTTTGCTGATGGGACCGACCGGTTGCGGTAAAACCCTGTTAGCACAAACTTTGGCGAAAATTTTAGATGTACCCTTTGCCGTCGCTGATGCCACAACGCTGACGGAAGCCGGGTATGTAGGAGAAGATGTAGAAAATATCTTGCTGCGACTGTTGCAAGTAGCCGATTTGGATGTGGAAGAAGCCCAAAGAGGAATAATCTACATCGACGAAATAGACAAGATTGCTCGCAAAAGCGAGAACCCCTCGATTACACGGGATGTTTCTGGCGAAGGCGTACAGCAAGCTTTGCTGAAGATGTTAGAAGGAACGATCGCCAACGTACCACCCCAAGGAGGACGCAAGCATCCGTATCAAGATTGTATACAAATTGATACAAGTAATATTTTATTCATCTGTGGTGGCGCTTTTGTCGGTCTGGAAAAAGTTGTAGATCAGAGAGTTGGCAAAAAGTCAATGGGCTTTGTCCAACCCGGAGAAGGTATATCCAAAGAAAAGCGAGTGGCAGATACTCTGCGCCATCTAGAACCAGACGATCTAGTGAAGTTTGGGATGATTCCCGAATTCATTGGGCGGATACCAATGGTAGCGGTAGTAGATCCGTTGGATGAAGAAGCACTGATGGCGATTATGACGCAACCCCGCAGCGCCTTGGTGAAACAGTACCAAAAACTGCTGAAGATGGATAACGTCCAGCTAGACTTTAAACCAGATGCCTTAAAAGCGATCGCTACTGAAGCCTATCGCCGCAAAACCGGTGCTAGGGCGCTGCGCGGTATTGTGGAAGAACTGATGTTGGATGTAATGTACGAGTTACCCTCTCGTAAAGATGTGACTCGCTGTACAGTAACGCGAGAGATGGTAGAGAAGCGATCGACTGCCGAATTACTGATGCATCCATCCTCACTACCCAAGCCAGAATCAGCTTAAAAAAAGATGTTCGTGCAGCGTCTTAGCAAAAGAAGGATGAAGGATGAAGGATAAAATTTTATCTTTCATCTTTTAAGTTGTACAGTTGACACTTAGTTTAGATGGCTTACATTAGGGTTCGGGGTGTTGAACACTACTACGAGTGGATAAAAAAATTATCTGGTTCGCAGGTGAAACCAGTGATGATTTTTATTCATGGTTGGGCGGGTTCGGCTAGGTATTGGCAAAGCACCGCTCATGCTTTATCAGATAAATTTGATTGTTTGCTTTATGATTTGCGCGGTTTTGGGCGTTCCGGTGGACAACCAATTGTAGCCAAAGCAAGTGAATCTGTGGTTGAGTCAGTTGAGTCGCAGTCAGTAGAAGAAGAAGATCGAGCGATCGCTGAGTTAACTTATGAATTAGAAGAATATGCTGACGACTTGAAAGTGTTGCTAGATAAGTTGCAACTACAGAAGGTTTATATTAATGCTCATTCAATGGGCGCGTCAATTGCTACTTTGTTTCTCAATCGCTACCCCGAACGAGTAGAACGAGCAATTTTGACTTGTAGCGGCATTTTTGAGTACGATGAAAAAGCGTTTGCAGCCTTTCATAAATTCGGTGGTTACGTAGTTAAATTCCGTCCCAAATGGTTAGGAAAAATACCATTTGTTGACCGAATGTTTATGGCGCGATTTTTACATCGTCCCATACCAGCGGCGGAACGTCAGGCTTTTTTGCAAGATTTTTTGGTAGCAGATTACGATGCTGCCTTGGGCACAATTTTTACTTCTGTAAGTAAAGCGGCATCTGAGTTAATGCCTGATGAATTCGCGAAAGTGACAGTTCCTACCTTGCTGGTGGCGGGAGAATATGACAAGATTATACCCGCTCAGATGGGGCATCAAGCAGCGGCATTGAACGATAAAGTAGAATATGCCCTGATTAAGCGTACTGCTCATTTCCCGATGTTGGAAGACGCACCAACTTATTTACAGTTGGTGCGAGAGTTTTTGAATTAGTTAGTTGATAGTTGTGAGTTGATAGTTGATAGTTGTGATTTGATAGTTGTTGGTTGGTAGTTGATAGTTGATAGTTGATAGTGGTTAAAGAATATCGACTAACTACTACCAACCACTAACCACTAACCACTAACCACCAACCACTAACCACTAACCACTAACCACTAACCACTAACTACTAACCATTCAGAGATTACCCCAAACCCAGTTCTCTTTTGAGCAAGTTAATCGATTTAGTACCAATGTAATTTTCGCTGCGAATCAGTTTAGGTGGACGAATAATGTCCTCTTGAGCGGCTTGGACTGCGGCTTGGACTGCGGAAAAACTGACTTGATCGCTGCTAAAAATCACTTCGGCACGTTTAACGAGCGCTTGAAGTTTGTAGGCATCTTTTGGTTGAGAAGTCATCACGAGTAGTTCATCTCCCCGAAAGCCGTGGATGATCACTTCTGTGGCGCGGAGAATGCCAGAACTGAGGCTGACTATGCCCACACAGCTATCTTTTGGTAGGGTTCTCACCAAATTGATTTCTTTGGCGTAGTCGTAGATATCTAGGGGAATGACTCGCACAGTTTTCGCTAGGGCGATCGCTTCGACTTCCGCGATAAAATACCGACTTGTAACTACAGTGGCAGAGGATGTTTGATCTAAGACTGTAATTAAATCTTCCATCGCTACCAACTGTACTGGTATTTTGAGGGATTGTTCTAATTCATACATCATTAACTCGCCAGCACCAATATCTTGAGATGGAGCCGCCACCAGTACCCGCGCACTACAGCGCAAGCGCCAATCAATTTCTGCCAAGAATATCTCACGAGCTTGATTGAGCGAACAGCCTTGGGAAAGCAGTTCATCCATTGCTAGTTGGACAACTTTGTATGCTTCGGGATGTTGCTTGAGAATTGGCGATTTAAGCCGACTTCCGCCTTCATGACCTTGAGCGCGGACGTAAATTCCGGAACCAGCGAGACTTTCGACAAATCCCTCTTCTTCTAACTGGCGGTAAACTTTGCTGATCGTATTGCGATGTAACCCCGTCTGCATTGCCAGCGCTCGCGTGCTTGGCAATTTGTACCCAGGTGGATATTGCCGGGAAGCGATCGCAAACCGGATTTGATTAAACAGCTGGGTTGATGCGGGAATTTCACTGTCTGGCTGAATACGGAATTGAATCATCACCAAACCTCCTTCATGTGCTAGTAGTGGTATGCGACCAGCTGCATATGCTACTTGTCAAATATTTTATTCATACATCGAATTGATATGCGTGGAAATTTCTTATGCAGTCAATAATTCCTAATTGGTAGTTTGATTTGAACTTGGGACTGGTGAGGCAGCGCACAATTTCATTGAGCGTTTACAAAAAACAGGTGTAAAAGGGGGAGCGAAGGAAAACTGGGTATTGGGGAAGAAAATTATTCTTTATTTCTCATTTTTAATTTTTAATCAAGCGTCCAAGCGTCGCCAAAATAAGTGCGCGATCGCGTTTTTTGTTCGCGCAGCGTTGGCGTGACAGGAGAAGGAGAAGAAAGCGACTTGTTGAGATGAAGTTGAGATCCTGGCATAGTTATATCTGATAATTACAAAGTATGAGTAAAAACAATTATGATTCAAGCAATCGATACCAAAACGGTTAAGCTTTCCCAAGGCAATCTAGAAATAGAGGCTTACCTGGCACAACCACAAGAACCAGGTTCCTACCCAGGTATTGTGGTATTGCAAGAAATTTTTGGTGTCAACGCCCATATTCGCGAAGTTACAGAACGTATTGCGAAAGAAGGATATGTAGCGATCGCCCCAGCAATTTTTCAACGTATCGCCCCAGGTTTTGAAACTGGCTACACTCCAGAAGATATTGAAACTGGCAGAAACTATGCGATGCAAACTAAAGCATCAGAGTTACTGAGCGATGTTCAAACGGCGATTGACTACCTCAAAAGCCTCCCCAAAGTGAAAAAAGATGGTTTTGGGTGTATTGGCTTTTGCTTTGGCGGTCATGTAGCATATCTCACCTCTACTTTACCAGATATTAAAGCTACCGCTTCATTCTATGGCGCAGGCATTACCAGCCGCACACCAGGAGGCGGCGCTCCCACCCTTACCCTCACCCCAGATATCAAAGGCACATTATATGCCTTTTTTGGCAAGGAAGATGCCAGCATTCCTCAAGAGCAGGTAGATCAAATAGAGGCAGAGTTAGAAAAATATAAAATCGAGCATCGTGTGTTTCGCTACGATGGAGCTGACCACGGATTTTTCTGTGACCATCGCGCCAGCTATAATCCTAAAGCTGCGGCTGATGCTTGGGAGCAGGTGAAACAACTGTTTGACAGCCAGCTGGCGGTGTAGAAACAAACGCGAAGGCGCAATTCGCACCAACGCGATCGCAAGCGTGCTTCGCGCTCACCAAAGAACCGCCTGACTGCACGCATAACTACTACTGAGTTGTTAAGTGGACGTTGTTTGGCGGTTAATAAAACTCCAGTGGCATCAGCTCTATATAGCAATTTATCTTCAAAGATCATGAATTCCGAAGCGAAACTTTCTCAAAAAGCCAACTCGTCGTTCACAATGGACGATTTTGCCAAAGCACTGGAAAAACACGACTATCAGTTTCAAAAGGGACAGGTGGTACACGGTAAAGTGTTCCAGCTTGACCATGATGGAGCATATGTCGATATTGGCGGCAAATCGTCAGCTTTTATCCCCCGCGATGAGGCTTCTTTGAGAGCAGTAACCAATTTGTCGGAGGTGTTGCCGCTACAAGAAGAACTAGAATTTATAATTATCCGAGAACAGGATGCAGAAGGTCAAGTTACCCTATCTCGGAAACAGTTGGAAATTAAGCACATCTGGGAACGGCTGGAACAAATGCAGGAAAACAGCCAGACGGTAGAAGTGCGGGTAATGGGCGTGAATAAAGGTGGTGTCACCGTTGATTTGCTAGGTTTGCGGGGATTTATTCCGCGATCGCACTTGGTTGAGCGTGATAATTTAGAAGCTCTTAAAGGTCAAACTCTAACTACTGGCTTTTTAGAAATTGATCGCAGTAATAATAAGCTCATACTTTCTCAGCGCTTGGCGACTCGTTCTGCCGGCTTCAGTATGTTGGCTAATGGTCAGTTGGTCGAAGGTAAAGTTACTGGTATCAAGCCTTTTGGTGTGTTTGTTGATTTGTCAGGTATTAGTGCCTTACTCCACATTAAGCAGGTAAGCCAAAAATTTATTGACAATCTAGAAAAAGTCTTTCAAGTCGGTCAGCACGTTAAAGCTGTAATTATTGACTTGGATGAAGGTAAAGGTCGCGTTGCTCTTTCTACCAGAGTTTTGGAAAACTTCCCAGGCGAAATTCTGGAGAATATGGACGAGGTAATGGCTTCAGCCGAAGCGCGTGCAGCGCGTGCGTCGAACAAAGCTGAAGAAAGCTAGTTGATAGTTGTTGGTTGATGGTTGTTAGTTGATGGTTGATGGTTGTTGGTTGATAGTTGTTTTTCCACTAACGACTAACGACTAACGACTAACGACTAACGACTAACGACTAACCACTAACCACTTACTCTGTTGACGATAGCTGTCTCGCAGTTCCTGCAATCTTTCTTCATGAAACGCAAATTTAATTAACGCGACCAATTTGCCCCAAGTGTACAACACAGCTGATGAAGGCGATCGCCAAAATTCGTTTAGAAAAAATTTCACCCACAACTCAGGCGCTTTGCTTCTTCTTCCTTGTTCATTTTGCTTTTTCCAACGCTTGCGCCATTTGATGAAGTCGGCTGTGGTGGGTGGCTCTACTCCTATAATTGGCGGAAAATCAGCGTAGCTGACAAATTTACTCACTCCCTTGGCGTGGACGTAAACTATATATCGCCAGCATTCCACTACATAAATATCTTCCAAGTTAATGTTAAACATGATTGTCACTGCTTCTTCTGTGACAAATCGCGAGCTGTTGTGGCGAATGGATGATTTATGTACTATTTTTGATTCACGGATGACGAGCGCTTTTGGCTTGAGGGATGATAACATAAAGTAAACCTCACGTTTTAATGAGAAACCTCTTGATTAATGAGATACCTCTTGATTTAAGAGATTCTCGTTTGACGAAATATGGTTTTTGTTCTTTAGCGATCGCCTTTCAGTTTCCTACGCCAAAAGGCGATCGTTTTATACTATAGTATAATTAAAAGACTAAACATAGTCAATTGTCAATAGGGAATGGGAGTAATTAGGCTACGCATTAGAGAACTTGCTGCTGAGAAAGGCTGGACAATTAAGGAAGTGTCAGATCGTTCCGGCGTGGTGTACAGTACTTTGAGAACCTATGCCCGTTCGCCTGGGATGTCAATGGTTGACTTTACTGCAATCCAGAAGTTAGCCCGCACGTTTGATGTGATGATTGAGGATTTAGTTGAAGTCGTTGAGGACTAGGCTATATTGTAAGAATTTTTCTGGTGATCGCCCTTTATCGCTTTTGGTTTGAGTGATGATACCATAAAATAAACCTGTAAGCGGATTTGGAGGAAAATTCCATTTCGTTTAGGGGATTTGAACAAAGCGATCGCATGCAGTGTTGACTACGCCAAAGGGCGCTAGTTTTATAGACTACAATTATTAAAGACTCATATAAATCAATTGTCAAGTAAATTATGGGAATGATTAGGCTGCGGGTTCGAGAGTTTGCTGCACAGAAGGGTTGGACGATAAAAGAAGTATCTGACCGTTCCGGCGTGGTCTACAGCACTCTGAGAACATATGCGCGATCGCCTGGATTAGAAACTGTTGACTTCACAGCAATCCAGAAGTTAGCCCGCACGTTTGATGTGATGATTGAGGACTTAGTGGAGGTAGTACGGGAGTAGGCAAACTGCGTTAATTTATATATTGCCAGCATTCCACTACATAAATATCTTCAAAGTTGATGTTAAACATGATTGTCACCGCCTCTTCTGTGACAAATCGCGAGCTGTTGTGGGCGAATCGAGGATTTATGAACTATTTTTGATTCACCGATGACTATCGCTTTTGGTTTGAGTGATATAACATAAAAGAAACCTGTGAACGGATTTGGACGAAAATTCCATTTCGTTTACGGGATTTGAACTAAGCGATCGCCTTTTTTGTTTTCCACGACCTAAGGCGATCGTTTTATAGCTTACAATTATTAAACGACAATAAAGTATCACTTGTCAAGCGCAAAATGGGGCTTGTTAGGTTAAAAATTAGAGAATTTGCTGATGAAAAGGGCTGGACGTTAAAAGAAGTGTCTGACCGTTCCGGATTAGTGTATAGTACGGTAAGAGCCTATGCACGATCGCCTGGGATGGGAAGCGTTGACTTTACGGCAATCCAGAAATTAGCCCGTTTGTTTGATGTTATGATTGAGGATTTAGTTGAAGTAATCGAGGAGTAAGCGCGTTGCTAGTTAATCCCACCAAGCATACAGCACACTAAAATTTATCTCTGTTTCATCAGCGCTTTCTGCAAACTTCTCAAACTCATCTCTGAGATTAAAATCAATTCGAGCTTCAATTAGTTCCGTCTCTATCCTTACTTCAATTCCCTCAATGCTGGTTCGGTAATCTTCTCGGTCAGGGGAAATAGCATATCCAATAAAGATCGGATTATAACCTTTGGCAACACAATTTTTGTCAAATTCGTAGAATTGCTCAATTGTGGGAGAAAAGTTTTGTTTTTCCTGTGGGTTAGCAAATTTCTCTTTTAGCAACTTCTCTAGCTGATCCAAAGACAAGTTGTGGAAATGCTCCGCACCACCTAAATCTTCATTCCAATTTATACGCTCACCAAAAACAATCGACTTCGCGTCGATGATAATCGTGGTTAAGATTGTTCATTTGATTGTTTTGTGTATTCTAATTGATTGGCGTTTTAATTCAGGACAAGAGCGGAACCTCAAAATCATTGAACGAGATAACATCGTAAGACGTGGCAGCTAAAGCCTTAACAAGCTTTTGATCAAGAGTCAGTAAAGTAACACTAACTTGTTGTGAAAGCGCAACATAAGAAGCATCATAAGCCGAAATTCCATGAGTTAAGGCAATATTTACAGCATCAGCCATTAAATCAGCAGTGGAGACGACACGCAACGGAAAAGCTTTGAGAGTGACTAAATCTGTTTGAACTTCAGCAGCAGTGTACATCCCTGCACGCACATACTTCCAGAAAGTGTTAGCACACTCAATGTAAAATAGGTCTGGGATGAAGATTTCTGTTTGTGGATTGGCAAAGTGATCAAACAGTTGATTAACTTTTGGCGTTAGCGGATCGGCAATAAATTGCTTGATGCACACACTGGTGTCCACGACGCATCTAAGAGGAGTGGTCATCTGTCGCGGTCTTCTCTAATTAATTCGCTACTATCGGGTAATCCAAAATCACCGGGGTTCACTCGACGACGGTTGCGACTTTCCTCTAGAAGTTTTAGGACATTTTGTCGCTTTTGTTCTTCTGTTTCTTGTGCTTGAGTTGTCAAGACTTGTTCTAACAGAGTGATAACTTGGGCATTAATTGAACGATGCTGAGATGCGGCTAACTCTTGCAGCTTTGCATATAAATCATCGGGTAAATTTCTTACATAAAGGGTAGCCATTGGTTGACCTCCTAGCAGGATTTATACTTTATGCTAGCATAATGCAAGCTTAGAGTAAACAAGAGGCGATCGCGCAAATTATTTGTCTGTGCGATCGCCAAATTGTTTGTTGGGTGTGAATTACATAGATTCAGTAAACCAAAAAGTTTTCTCCTCAGGGCGATCGCTAAAAAATTTTGTAGTAGATGATACTTTTTATTCAGCAAATATTGAACCAGCAAGACTAGGATTGA
>NZ_JBPAOH010000025.1:0-72694 GCF_050875635.1 Tolypothrix sp. VBCCA 56010 | reverse complement strand
GACAGGGGGAGAGGGGGGGAAGATTTTGGGAGAAATCTATTGTGATATTAAAGTTTGGACAATTTGCTTTAAGTCAGGTACAAATGAGAGGATGACAAGAAGAGCGATCGCACTGATACAGATGGCGATAGTCAAGGCATAAGTTTGAGTTTTGCCTGAGTTGCCATATTTGAGGACTTCACCACCGAATATCGAAGCAAGTCCGACAAGATTCACCAATCCATCGACGATATAGCGATCGCCCCAATCAACGAGCCGCGAAAATATGTCTACACCACCCACAACACTGGAGCGATAGAGATTTGGTGTATAAAAATCGTAGGCAAACAAATCTTGTAAACCTTTCCAGGGCAAGCGAATCGGTTTGGGTATGATTCTTCCAAAGTATATAATACTACCAATACTTAAACCAAAGATGCTAGACCAAGTAAGCAGCAATGCAACATCTTGATTCAATGTCGCCCATTCGGGAAGAAGAGACAAACTTTGGAGAATCATCGGGATATGAAGTGTAAAGCCTGCCAACGCTGTCATGGGTAGGGTTACAGCCCACAAAAGTTCAGGCGATCGCTCGGTCATTTGCGTCGGCTTATTACCAAAAATTAGACCGAATACGCGAACCAAGCTAAAGGCAGTCAAAGTGTTAATTAGCACTAGCAGCCCTACTAGTAATGGCTGAGTGTTCCACAACCCATCTGCTAATTTCAACATCGCCCAGAATCCACCAAGGGGAGGCATTGCAATTAGCCCTAACATACCAGCAATAAAGGAAAGTCCGGTAACTGGACGACGCTTCCAAAGCCCGCCTAATTGAGTTAGATCCTGAGTTATGCAATTGAGAATAATTGATCCGCAACTAGCTACCAAAGTTGCCATTGCTACAGCATGAGCTAGTACAATTAGCAGAGCAGCTTCGATTTGCTGACTACCAACAGCAATGAAGACAAGACCCATGTAAGCGCTGACGAGATATGAGAGAGTGCGTTTAATATCAATTTGAGCGATCGCAATTAAGACTCCACCAATTGCAGTGATTGCGCCGATAGCGATCGTCATTGTCATTGCCCACGGAGAAAGTTCCAGCACCGGCTCTAGTTTCACCAGCACCCAGGCTCCAGTCGCTACCACTACGGAATTTCGCAATATTGTACTGGGAATTGGACCCTCCATCGCCTCATCTAACCACAGATGCAACGGAAACTGAGCGCATTTACCCATCGGTCCTGCAATCAGCGCCAAACTTACCAGCGCTGCCACCGTTGGATTAACTTCAGCCGTTTCTGCCCACTGTGCTAACTCCCGAAAGTCCCAAGTACCAGCTAAGGGATAAAGCGCTAACACACCCATCAAGAGAAATAAGTCACCCACGCGCTTGGTGAGGAATGCATCCCGCGCTCCCGTAACTACCAAAGATTGATTGAACCAGAAACCAATCAGCAGGTAAGTCCCTAATGTCAAGATTTCCAGGATAATGTAGCTGAAGAACAGGGAATTGCACAGAACTAAGCTACACATCCCCGCTTCAAACATTGCTAGTAAAACGTAGAAGCGTGCCCAACCCCAATCCATCTCTAGATAACCGATCGCATAAAGTTGTGCGAGCAAGTTCAGCCCTGTTACCAAAATGCAAGCTCCCAGGCTGAGAGATGAGATTTCTAACGGAATTGTTAAATTTAACCCTGCAACTTGCAACCAAGAGATAAACTCATATTGAGCAGGTAAATTCCACAGATAATAAAATGCCAAAACACTGTGGACAAAAGCGATTAAAGTCACGATTAAGTTGAAATATCCTGCCGGTCTGGGTCCTGTACGACGGGTAATCGACGGAAACCAGAGCGCCGACAAAACCATGCCAACTAATGCATAGCACGGTATTAACCAAGCAGTTAGAGTAACAAGTTGAGCCATCCGTTCCATCCTGACACGATAAGACTAATTAAATATACTTATATCTATGATTATCATTTGAGGCATCAAAAATAATCTATATCTATGAAAGTAGCTTACCGTTTAAGTATAAAGAACGTAAGAGTTAAATCATCAAAAAATTCTTGGTAGTGGTGCG
Source organism: Tolypothrix sp. VBCCA 56010 (assembly GCF_050875635.1). Lineage (NCBI taxonomy): Bacteria > Bacillati > Cyanobacteriota > Cyanophyceae > Nostocales > Tolypothrichaceae > Tolypothrix > Tolypothrix sp. VBCCA 56010. Next base: position 70,626 of record NZ_JBPAOH010000025.1, on the reverse strand, counting down.
AGATTTATCTATGGTTTTGAAGTGTAAGATGTAACTTTTGTCAAGTGTCAAAAAACCCAGATTTCTGGAATTTGCTATCTGGTGATGAAGTTGTTAACAACGCTTTTTATCCGGGTGGGGAAACCCCACCCCTACTAATCCAACATTTGGGCGTCGATTCCCAAAGCGTTGAGTTGTTCTGGGGAAAGGTTACGCAACTTCTCAACAATTCTCTCGCGCTTGTGTCCCTCAACTTCGGCGCGTTGTCGCTCAACTTCGGCGCGTTCGTCTTTTGTTAACAGTAAATTCCCTTGTGCATCCCACCACCGCAACCAAGGTAATTCTGCATTTTGATACCATCCTTGCCAAATTCCCAACTCTACCCCCATTGGCTTAATGGGATAATGTCCCCGTTCATTGGGTTGGAGAATTTGATAAGTATTATCAATGAGATGATAAACTTCAACTTGTTATTTTAATACTTCGTATATTGCATAATAAGGTACGCGAATCGCTTGTTCGTAAACCCAAAATTTACCAACCTCTCCCTGTGAAAGCGGCGTTTTATCGCGTTCTTCGCTACCATCCCCCGATACAAATTCAATCACAATCAACGGTGCAACGTACTCCTTCCACAGCACGTAAGAACGCCGCATTTTACCTTCTAAAGTCGGCGGGACATTGGGTACATAAAACCAGTCTGGTGCTTCTGCGCCTTTTTCTGGCGGATCTGTCAACCGCCAGTAGATACCTGAATCTTGTCCAATACAATATTGACCATCCGGATGAAGTTGCTCTAAAACAGGTTTGATAGAATCTGTTATTAAGATACTTTGGGGATGCTCTTGAAGATTTTTCACAAATTTACCATCTGACTCAGGTAACTGGGTATGGTCAGGTAAGGTAAATGTTGATAGGGAAGTCATAGGCGACAACCATGATTGTATCTAAATTTTATTTTAATGCTGGGGAATGGGGGAATGGGGCATTGGGAATTGGGAATTAAAGAAGCGGCTTTACGCGGGTGCGGGTTCTAATACAATTCTTTCCATGCCCGATGCCCGATGCCCGATGCCCATTGCCCAATGACGGCAGGTGCTCCACGCAGGTGATCCCCAAGACCCTTCGGGTTCGCCAGTCCCCCATCGTGACGGAGACCGCCCTTCGGGTTCGCCACTTTGCCATCGTGACGGGAACCGCCAAGACGGCAAGTGGACTCACCAAGACGGGGGCTGGTCTCACCGCACTGCCTCCCCAATGCCCATTGCCCAATGCCCAATTACCAATTATCAATTACTTGGTGCGGGGTGCGGGAGAGGGAAACAAAGCTTGAAATGCAGATTGGCGATCGCTAACCGATTCTGGAGCTGAATCCCAAAGGCTTTCGTAATAAAAGAAAGTTACGCCCAAACCACGTTGTTGAGCTGCTCGCACTTGCGATTGAATTTGTGCGATCGCAACTGGGCGATTTCTCAACCCTGCCATAATACCAATTCCGGTGGGAATTATCTGTTGTGTTTCCTGAATTTCTGGACGGGTAATTTTTGCGATAAAACTTGATAAATCCTGACGATAAACTTGCATAATTAGTTCGTCTACAATATTCAATCTTACCCAGCCGAGCCAATCTTGCAGATGTAACTTATATGCAAAGTCGTAATAATTGGGGGAAACAGAGAAAATCGCATTCGGTTTTCTGGCTTTCACAGCTTCATTGAGTTGTATCATGAATACTGTGATTTTATCTGCCCGCCAGCGCACCCATGCTTCATCTTGGAAATTCGTTGGCGGATTGTTTTTTGTTTCTTGAGTATACAAGGCTACTGTATATTTATCGTAGCCAAATTCGTTAGGCAAACTCATGTGATCGTCAAATTGAATTCCATCGACATCATACTGAGTGACAATTTCTAACACCAGGTTGGTGATAAATTGTTGCACTTCTGGAAGAAAGGGATTGAGCCAGACAACCTCACCAGCGACACTAATCGAAGTTTCGCTACCATCCCGCTTTTGCGTGAGCCAATTAGGACGATTTAATGCTAGTTCTGAAGTTGGGGGAGCCATGAAACCAAACTCAAACCAGGGAATTGCAAGTAACCCTTGGCGATGAGCTTGAGTAATTACATCTGCTAGAATATCTTGTCCTTGGGAGCCTCGATCAAAGGAGGGGATACCAATTTTTTTGGCTACGGCACTGGGATACGATGTATAGCCAGAATTCCACACTACAGGATAGATTGTATTAAAGTTGAGCCGCCTTAATTGACTCATTGCATTCTGCACTTTGGAACGATTTTTGAGGATGTCAAAATCATTACTAGTCAGCCAAACTCCACGAATTTCCTGCCGGGGTTGTTGGGCAATCGCCTGAAGGCTATTTATCTGAGATACCGTAATAAATGATACTAAAAACAAGACTGGCAACAAACATTGAATCGAACGCCGCCAACCTAAACAAAATATACGTAATTTCATGGGATTGAATGATAAGTTAATTACTTAAACAGGGTCGCACCTATTTTTTGATGGAAACAAGAACGGTAATTCTGATAACTTTGAAGGAAGAACTCCGCGTATGTATCCATACCACTTTTCAATTCATCCGTAAATAGCTAATTTCAAGTCGCTACATTATAGTTAAAAGTTCCAGAGCAAACTAAAATTCTCCGATAAAATATTGATGTAATTAATTTTAAAGTTAAATAATATACAATAAGTGCAAGATTAAGTTTAAGCGGTCGCATCCTTTAGACAGTTGCAAAGAAAGTTTATGCGCTCTAACGGCGATAGGCAAATTATAGGCTTCAAGCGGTGCTTTTTCTCATTTTATTTTTAAATTATTCTTTTATATACTGTCATACTTAGGAATTTTACTTAAGACTACATGTATAATACAGAAGATAAAACTAAACCCGGTAAAACAAATGGACTCGTCTGACATAGTTACGCAGCAAAGCTATAGTTCCCAGTTAAATAAGTTTGAAGAAAATGTGTTAGCTTTCTTAGCAGAACAGGGTTTACCAACTGATTCCGTATTAGTTTCGGTAAATGAGCGTGTAACTGTTTTTAAGAATATCGCAGATGTACTCTCAAAGATTGATGACGAACAGAAGCCTCGTTCTGTCTACATATCTAAATATGTTGCTGCTGTAGCATCGGGCTTATTTGATGCAGCATTAAATTACTTGTGGGATGAAACAATTTTAGAGCTGAGAAAGCGCGTATCTCAATATGATATTTCATATTTTTATGATAATGCCGTAAATAGCCCAGAAAAACGTAAAAATCTTAATTCAGAAGATGACATAGTTAAAGTTAATGATAGTGAGCTAATTGAGGGAGGTAGAAAAATAGGCTTGATTTCCGAGATTGGATATAAGCACCTAGATACTATCAGATATATGCGTAATTGGGTAAGTTGTGCCCACCCAAATCAAAATGAAATTACAGGTTTACAACTTATTTCTTGGCTAGAAACTTGTATTCGAGAAGTTATCTCTTTGCCTTTGTCTAATGGAACTATAGAAATACAGAAGTTTCTCAAGAATCTCAAGAAGAATAATATTTCTGAATTAGATGCAAAACAAATAGCAGGATTTTTTTTAGACCTAACCCAAGAACAAACGAATAATTTAGCATCAGGATTATTCGGAATATATACTCGTTCAGATACAACACCGCAAACGAGGCAAAATCTTCATAGGCTACTACCTTATTTATGGGATAAAGTTGATGAGCAAGCACGTCAACAATTTGGCATTAAGTATGGTAGATTCGTTGCAAATAATGACCAATTAGAAGCAAGGCTTGCCCTTGAATTTCTAGAAGTAGTTTCAGGAAAATCATATATTCCTGAAACTCTTTTGGCGGCTGAAATCGATACTGCAATAGATAACTTACTTAATGCTCATCTAGGGTGGGATAATTTTAGTAATGAGCCACCATTTGCAAAAGCATTAGAGACACTTATTAATGATCGGGGACAGGTTCCTCTTCAGATACGTGAAAAGTATGTTTTGGGGCTGGTACAAGTTTTTGTGACTAATGGAAACGGAATTTCCCACAACGCGGAAACTAGCTATCGCTCTATGATTGAACGCTTTAACACAACTCAAGCGGTTATGGCAATTTTGTCTTTCAATAACACGATAATGGCTAGCAAACTTCAACATAATTTATGTCAGAAGAAATATCGTGAACTTTTGCAAATGATGAAATTAAAAGTTTCTGCTCCAGCAGTCAAAGAACTAATAGATGAAATTGAAAATTACAAAGGTCCGCTGCACAAACTGAAAGAACAATCAGATTTTAAAAGGAAAGTTGATAATATGCGAAAAATAATTTGGGAAGGAAAGTGAATATATGTGGAGTGCGTTAGGCTGTCGCTAACGCACCCTACGCCCAAACAACTCTTTGCTTTGCGTCTTTGCGACTTTGCGTGAGATTTTCTTAAGCCTCTCCCCGTAACTTATCCAACACACTGCGATCTTCTAAAGTCGAAGTATCCCCCGATACCTCCTGACCCGCAGCTAGATTTCGCAGCAATCGCCGCATAATCTTACCCGATCGCGTCTTCGGCAAAGCATCTGTAAAGCGAATTTCTCCCGGACGAGCGATCGCGCCAATTTCCTGAGCAACGTGCTTTTTCAACTCCTTACTCAATTCTTCACTCGCCTGAAAACTGCCTTCCAAAGTCACAAAAGCAACAACTTCCTCACCCTTCAATTCATCCGGCTTACCTACCACCGCAGCCTCAGCCACCGCCGGATGAGACACCAACGCCGATTCAACCTCCATCGTCCCCAAACGATGCCCGGACACATTCAGCACATCATCTACTCGTCCCATTACCCAGAAATACCCATCTTCATCCTGCCGCGCACCATCGCCAGCAAAGTAGATATAATTTCCATCTTTGGGGGGGATGTGTTCCCAATAAGTGCGGCGGAAGCGTTCTGGATCGCCGTATACAGTCCGCATCATACCGGGCCAAGGATAACGCACCGCCAAATAACCGCCTTCGTTATTCGGTACAGAATTGCCTTCTAAATCTACAACATCCGCAAGAATTCCGGGAAAGGGGCAAGTTGCAGAACCGGGTTTGGTGGGAATTGCTCCTGGCAACGGCGTAATCATGATACCGCCTGTTTCCGTTTGCCACCAGGTATCAACAATTGGGCAGCGTTCCCCGCCTATTATCTTATGATACCACACCCAAGCTTCCGGATTAATCGGTTCGCCAACAGTTCCCAGCAACCGCAGCGAAGACAGATTTCGCGCTTTGGGATGTTGTTCGCCCATTTTGATAAAAGCACGAATTGCCGTAGGTGCAGTATAAAAAATATTGATGCCGTATTTTTCAATTACATCCCAGAAACAGCCAGGATTTGAAGCACGCGGCGCACCTTCATACATGACGCTGGTTGCACCGTTGGAAAGGGGACCGTAGACGATGTAACTATGTCCCGTAATCCAACCGACATCAGCAGTACACCAGTATACATCATTATCTTGCAAATCGAAAATCCATTTCGTAGTTATGTGGCTGTATAAGTTATAACCACCTGTTGTATGGACAACGCCTTTCGGTTTGCCAGTGCTGCCAGAAGTGTAGAGGATAAACAGCATATCTTCGCTGTCCATCGGTTCGGCAGGACAATCGGCTGAGGCATCTTTTTGTAAATCGTGCCACCAGTGGTCGCGTCCCCCTAACTGCATATAAATATCTTGCCCGGTACGCTTGACAACTAAGACGTTTTGCACGCTGGGGACAGCACCATCAGCTAAAGCTTTGTCTACTTGTTCTTTGAGAGGAACGATCGCATCTTTTCTGAAACCACCATCAGCAGTGATAACCAACTTTGCTTGGGCATCGATGAGGCGATCGCGTAAAGCTTCCGCACTGAAACCACCAAAAACGACGCTGTGAGGTGCGCCAATTCTCGCACAAGCTAGCATTGCGATCGCCGCTTCGGGTATCATTGGCATGTAAATACCAACGCGATCGCCCTTTTGTACCCCCAACTGCTTGAGAACATTTGCAAACTGGCAAACTTCTCGATGCAATTGCGCGTAGGTGAGGGTGCGCGAGTCTCCTGGTTCTCCTTCCCAAATCAGTGCAGCTTTATTTTTGCGCCAAGTGGTGAGGTGTCTGTCAAGACAATTGTAAGAAATATTAATCTTACCGCCGACGAACCATTTCGCAAAAGGTGGTTGCCAATCTAGCACCGTATCCCATTTTTCAAACCAGTGCAACTCTGTTTCGGCTAGTTCAGCCCAAAATGCTTGCGGATCTGCCTTTGCTTTGTCGTAGAGACGCTGATAGTCTTCTAAACTTTTGATTTGGGCATTTTCGGAAAACTCAGTTGGTGGGTGGAATAGACGCTTTTCTTGGAGGATTGATTCTATCGTGGGTTGAGACATAATGCGATCGCTAATTAATATTGTTACTGCAAACTATTTTGTATGCAGATTTGCTAAAAGTGTTTTGATTTTCGTAAAGATAAGCGGAAATTGCAAGCTTATACCAATTTAAATGCATCGAGTGACAATGGCATAACATCGGTCCGTTATGGCATAACATCGGTCTGTTATGGCATAACATCGGTCCGTTATGGCATAACATCGGTCTGTTATGCCATAACATCAGTCCGTTATGGCATAACATCGGTCTGTTATGGCATAACATCGGTCTGTTATGGCATAACATCGGTCTGTTATGTCATAACATCGGTCTGTTATGGCATAACATCGGTCTGTTATGGCATAACATCGGTCTGTTATGGCATAACATCGGTCTGTTATGACATTGCAGGGTGTTGCCAAGTTTAATTTGCTACGAATTAATGAAATGCTGTACTTAGCGCTCTTTTATTAATCTCGCCAGATTAAATTTGAAACCCTATTTTCAGATTAGTCCGCGCAGGCGGACTTTGTTTGTGTAGCCGCGATTTTAATCGTCGGGGCTTCTATCTAGTCAATGCGGGTGGAAATTGCGGCAAGATGAGAATTAGTACAAATAAACCCTATCAGCACCTATGACACTCACCGTAGAAGCGAGTAACCTATATTTAAATGAGGTTCATCGCCTGCTGAAGCTGGAAGAACAGCCAATTGGCTCCACAGCAGACTACTTAACTTTACAACCTCTGACTGAGTTTGAACAACAAGATTTATCGCGGATTAGCAATGACTTTCAACGTTACCTAGCAGCGGGAAAAGTTTCGGAAGGATTAGTTAAATTTTTAACTCTTGCCCCATTAATGCGATTGGCTGGATTTTATGATGTGCTGATTCGCTTGACGATGGAGGATGTAATTGCTATTTCCATCGAAGATGAGGATACAAATATTAAAGGACGCATGGATATTTTAGCAATCAACAACGCTCAGGCAATTACTCTGCCGCCTTTTTGGGTATTAGTAATTGAGACGAAAAATAGTTTAGCTGACGTGCTTCAGGGTTTACCACAACTGCTAACCTACGCTTATAAAAGTTTAGAACAGCAAGAATCTGTATGGGGATTGATAACAAATGGACTGCGTTATCAATATGTTTATCTCAGACAAAGTACACCGCCAACTTATCAGTTAATGCCATTACTGAACTTGAATGAATCTCCACATGCAATTGAATTATTGCAAGTTCTCAAAGCAATTTGCCAATTGCCAGAATTTCAGTTATGAGGAATAGGCGATCGCTCTGGTTTAATATAAATAAGACTTACGCAAAATACCTCTCAAACTCTTATTACTTCGTGTCCTTCTCCTTCGGAGACGCTACGCGAACGTGTCTTCTCCTGTCGGAGACGCCAAGGGCGAACGTGGTTCGTTTTTTGGTCATCTTGCATAAGTCCTGTAATATAAACTTAATATAAACATTTCCGAAATTACCGCAGTCAAGCTGGTAGTATGCTGTGTAATTGCGCTTTACGAAAGTAGCTTATGGAACCCTTAACCGCCGGTGCGATCGCCCTAGGACTATATTTAGGCGGCAAGTTTGCTGATTGGGGTATAGAAAAGGCTTTTGATGCAGGGCTTGATTATGCCAAACAAAAGCTGCAAGCTAAATCGCCTGATACCGTAGCGACTTTAGCAGCTTTACCAGCAGGGCGAGAAGATATTGGTGTCGCTGTTTTAGAGATAGAGAAAGCAGCGCAAGCAGATCCAGAGATAAAAGCGGCAGTGGAAGCTTTGGGAAATGATGTAAACCAAGCCGCAAAGACAAATCCTCAACTAGAAAAGGCTATTCAAGATTTAACACAGATGGTGCAGGCACAACGCCCAGGAATCATTAACGAAAATTGGCAAGGGATAAATATTAAGGGCGGAGATAACACCATTAATAAACCTAATTTCGACTTTGGCAGCAAATAAAGCGTTTTTCAGGTTGCAGGAGGTACACAGGTAGGGGCACAACATTGTTGTGCCCTTACAATAATCTGTACCGAACCTTGTTGCAATCTGCTGTAAATACCTATCTTAAACTTGCCTGCGCGGGTTTCGTTTGTGTAGGCGTGGTTTCCAACCCCAACAAATCCAACACACTGATGACTAACGACGAAAATTGGCAAGGGATAAATACTAAGGACGGAAATGTCAACATTAATAACCCAAATTTCAATTTTGGGCTATCCCAACGAACTCCTCCAGCAAATCCCATAAAATATATTCCTAATCGAGGCGTCGCTAACTTTGTTGGACGAGAACAGGAACTCACCACGCTGCATAAAAAATTGCAGCAACCTGGTACTGTGGCAATTTCGGCAATAGCGGGTATGGGTGGAATCGGCAAAACCGAACTCGCGACGCAATATGCTCTACGATATGAAAAAGATTATCCTGGGGGTATTTGCTGGTTAAATGCGAAATCGAATCTGGCAGCAGAGATAATAAAGATTGTCCAGTTATACATGCAGGAAGTACCGCAAAAACTGGGAGATAGACCGCTGACTCTTCAAGAACAGGTAGATTGGTGTTGGCAAAACTGGCAACCAGCAGAAAAGCTGGTGTTGGTAGTATTAGATGATGTGACTGATGAAAATTGGGAAAGTTGTCAAACGCTACTACCAACAACTAACCGCTTCCGCGTATTGCTGACAACCCGCTTGCGAAACCTCGACAATGTGCAGGAAATACCTCTGAATGTACTACCACCAGATAAAGCTTTGGAATTGCTGACATTAAATGGTGAAAAATCGGTTGATGCGGAAAAATTGTGCGAATGGTTGGGATATCTGCCCTTGGGGTTGCAATTAGTACGGCGGTATTTACTCGAAAATCCAGATTTATCTCTAGCAGAGATGTTACAAAGGCTGCAAGCCCAGCGACTCGAAGACGAAGCAATAAACTTCTCAACGCGAGGGGTGAAAGCCGCATTTGAATTAAGCTGGCAACAACTCAACCCCATAACTCAGCGTGTGGGAGCGTATTTGAGTTTATTTGCTCCAGACGTTATATCTTGGAAATGGGTAGAATCTGCAACTGATTTGCTTAATTGTACATTAGACATTAACGAAGCCAAAAAACAACTTTACAAGCGTTATTTAATTGAAAGGCTGCCAGACAAACAAGCTTGCTACAAAATACATCCTTTAATTCGGGAATTTCTCAAGGCAAAGTTAGCAGCATTAGAAAACACAGATGACTTACGAAGAAATTTTGCGGCTGTATTTATAAAAATTGCCGAAGAAATACCCGACACACCCACACTTGAGGACATCAAGTCAGTGCAAGATGCCATACCCCATTTAACAGAAGTGGCACAAAATCTCACTGATGCGGTGAGTGATGAAGATTTAATTTCGGTTTTCTCCGGTTTGGGCAGATTCTATGAAGAGCAGGGTTTGTATGCGATCGCAGAACCTTGGTACAAGCAGTGTGTAGAAGTAGTCAGAGCCAGTCTGGGAGAAGAACATCCCGATGTAGCCACCAGCTTGAACAACTTGGCTTATCTCTACTATTCCCAAGGACGCTACAGTGAAGCCGAACCGCTGTATATCCAAGCTTTAGCACTGCGAAAACGCCTGCTGGGAGAAGAACATGCCGATGTTGCCACCAGCTTGAACGACTTGGCTTTACTCTACAAATCCCAAGGACGCTACAGTGAAGCCGAACCGCTGTATATCCAAGCTTTAGCACTGCGAAAACGCCTCCTGGGAGAAGAACATCCCCATGTTGCCACCAGCTTGAACGACTTGGCTAATCTCTACGAATCCCAAGGACGCTACAGTGATGCCGAACCGCTGTATATCCAAGCTTTAGCACTGTGTAAACGCCTCCTGGGAGAAGAACATCCCCATGTTGCCATGATCTTGAACAACTTGGCAGGACTCTACTATTCCCAAGGACGCTACAGTGAAGCCGAACCGCTGTATATCCAAGCTTTAGCACTGCGAAAACGCCTCCTGGGAGAAGAACATCCCGATGTTGCCACCAGCTTGAACAACTTGGCTTATCTCTACTCTGACCAAGGACGCTACAGTGATGCCGAACCGCTGTATATCCAAGCTTTAGCACTGTCTGAGCGGGTTTTGGGGGTTAATCATCCAAATACAGTTACTGTCCGTGAAAATTTGGCATATTTACGGGCTGAGATGAGCGCTAGTCATGAAAATGTCACAAATTCCTCGACTGAGGAAAAGACTAGCAATTCCTGGCTGGGGAGGCTTATAAGGTTTTTATGGGGGTAGCCGCTACGCCAAATGCCAAATTCAAACTTGGTAAGCCGTGCATTTGATGAGTTTATAAGGCTCATGGTTGAAAGTTCATATCCAAGCTTGATTGAAGTATTATTATTAAAGCTCACCCAGAGCCGCTCCAGGCGCAGAGAGTTTTACAAGGTTTTTTACGATAAATAACGATATTAAGGCTGATTGTCGAGGTTCTGAGGCTCATCCTTACGTCATTTTACCAATAAATGCGCCCAAATTGCCAAGTTAGTCAGTTTACATCCGCCATAACTAAGTAAACTTTTGCCTAAAAGCGCAGCGTTTTTAAATGCAAGGGGATGCATTGGCATTGCATCGGGATGCATTAAGATTGCATCGGGATGCATTAAGATTGCATCGGGATGCATTAAGATTGCATCGGGATGCATTGGCATTGCATCGGGATGCATTGGCATTGCAGGGTATTGCCAAATTTAACAAAGCGATCAAATTAATAAAATGCTGTACTAATACCTTTTCTATATGAAGATGCGTCTAAGCTCGCCCACGCAGCTTGAATCTGGTAGGGTGCGTTATGGACTTTAGTCCATAACGCACCGAAAATCTAATAGGGTGCGTTAGCCTACGGCATAACACACCCTACAAAACTACAAAACTAATTAGCCCACGCAGGTGGGCTTTGTTCGTATAGCCCCACCCTTCCAGCCTGAGGGTAAATAAAGCGCAACTCACAATGAACAACGTTAAGATATATTTTTTTTAAACGGAAATTTTTTTTGGCAACAAATCGGTATAAATTTATAATAGAGCTTTTGTTATTGAAATTAGGGCATCGTTTGCAAGCAAAAGAGATTAAGGAGAAGCTAAAATTTCTCATTGAGCAAGCCTCCTCGCTAGACCCCAATTTAGCGAGAAGATTAGATGAAATTAATCGTTGGGTAAAAGATATAAAAGTTGGTTCGCTGACTGCGAAACCATTTGTCCTTGCTTTTCTCTTGGAAGTGATAGCAGATTCTACTGTTTGGTTGGTGATTCAATCTTTACCTACTGAAGAAGAACAACAAGCAAAGTTCGCGCAAATGACACCTACTGAGAGATATTGGTATCAGTATCTTTTTCCCAAATGGATAAATGAAACAGATCCCAAGTTTTGTATTTGGCGACAAAAATTAATGGCGGGGGAGTTTAATCGGGCTGATAATGATATTATTAAATTAATAGCTAAAGATATTGTCCGTCGAGAGGGAAGTTTTTGGCAGCGTTATATTGCCGACCTTTCTATGGCAACAGATTTAATTATCAGCAACAGTCAACAGAAACCACTTTGTATTCAAGTTACCAGCGTCTCAGAAGAATTGAATCAGCACAAGTATCAATATTGGAAAAATACACTTGTCTTGTGGGAAATAGAGAGAGGACTGTTTTTTAGTTACAATCCGGCAGAAGCTAATTTTATCAACCAATTAGTTAACGTGGCGCTATTTAACAGCGCTTATCTTTCTGGCGGAAAGTATTTAAAATATTTTTAAGATTGTCAAAGTTTTAATATTAATTTTTTTAAACCTACATAATAATCAACTTATAGCATAATTTATGCCTAACCAACGAGAAAGTAACAGCAACCAACAAGTAGATAGATTTTCGGAAGCTTTAGCTACGGCACGAAACATGCAGCAGGATTGGCTAAATTATGGAATTGATTTTGTCCATCTTTATGTTGAAGATGTGCATGGAGATTGGTTGGAAAGGTGGGGAGAAGAATCAACTTTAGACACGATTAAAGAATTTTTGGTAAGTGATGATGATGTAGCTGTGAGGGTGAGGCAGATATTAGGAGAACGTTCTTTGTTTGATATAGCAGTCAATTTAGAAGAATGTCTTAGCCTGAGCGAAGAAAATGACAAGTTATATGCTGTCATAAATGTCTTAGCGGGTAGCGAAAATAACTATGATGCTCGTGAAATAGATGATATGGAATTATTGAATTTAGCAAATAGTCTGTTGTCAAAGTTAGCAGAAATAATGTAGAGACGTTTCATTAAACATTTCTACAGTAAATTTTACGCTCTTCTAAACGTTAGACTTTTAAGTAAAATGTACTCTTAGTTCGTAGTCAGCGGTTTACCGCTCATTGCTTCTATTTTAAGGGATAGAGCCGCTTACAAAGAAGGAAGAAGCAAGAAGAAAGAACCGAAGTTGGAGTATAAATAAAAACTTCAGTTCTGGGTTGAAAGTAGGGGCACAACGGGCGTTGTGCCCGTACGTTAAAAAGATGTATTTTGAGTACCCACGTGGCGAAAAAATACAGCGTCCTTATTTCAATCCCACCTATGCTTAAAGGTGGGTACTTCTTCACATCGATCCGATCGCCTTCTTTCTTCATGAACTCACATCTTGCGCCTACACCCTAGAAGGGTGAGGCTATACAAACAAAGGCTGCCTACGCAGGCTGCAAATCCTTGTTTATTCGTGCGCTCAGTCTATAAAAAATGTTTTTATTATAACTACCTCAAGCAGTATTAACACGTTGGTGCAAGATATGAATTACTACGTTTAGGAGCATTTATTTACACTTGAGTATTGAGAAGCGATCGCACCCACTCACAGCGTCAAAAATTGCTATTTGATCGCAAAAGTTAGATCAGCCTTATTTGTGGGAAAAATAAGTTTGTTGAAAGCAACATAGCAAATAAGGCAAAAGCATTAATGGCTGAAACTACAGTAATCACAAGGGGTGTTGCGTGAATTTAGCACAAATTTGGGACATAGTTTGGAAGAGCGAGCCTTTTCACTGGACAGCTGCCATTGTATTATTTGTGGCAACTCTTCTTGAGCTTTATACATTATGGCAGTATTGGTATTCAGAATGCGGAGAAACAGCAGCTGCAATTCAGAGTTTGAGAAATCCGAAAAAAATTCAAAAACAGGATAATTTAAAGCTTCACCAGTGGAAAGACGAACATCTACAAATTAAAAATGGCAAATTCATACTTATAAAGTATCCATCTGTTTTAGCGCGTCCAATACCTCGCAGTTCCCTGCGCTTTGTGACTACCTTGTGTACTGCGATTGGTCTTATGGGAACGTTTTATGGTATTCAACAAGGATTACAAGGAATCAATTTAGATACAACAAGTCCCCAGCAGCTAATGAATTCCAGTAAGGAATTATTGGTGGGAATGAAAACAGCTTTTTCTACTTCCTTAATGGGACTTGGTTCTGGTAGCTTGTTCACGATAATTTTGTTTATATGTGATTCGCTACGTCAGAAACGACGTAATGATTTAAGACAGAAGTTGAAAGCGATCGCCATAGAAACAACAGACAACGCTAACTATGAAGTAGCACAAGTTCTTAGCCTTGTAGCAGACAAGTTTACAGGGATAAACTTGAGTGCTGAAGCTATTGGTGAAGCTGTAGGACAGCAGATGCAGTCAGTTATTTTACCAGCACTGCGAGGAATATTACAAGAGCAGCAAAAACTCAGAGAACTCCAAGAAAACCAGGGACAAAGAGTTTTAGAAGAACTTATTAAAAATTTGCGAATTGAGGTATTTGAACCGATAGGCGATCGCTTAGATAAAAGTGCAGAATTAACTCAGCAAGCTTCCGAAGCTGTGCTAACTCTCCACAAAGATTTGGCAAGTTCTATCGTCACAATTCAAAACTTTCAAAAAGAGACTTTAGTTAGCCTCCAGGACTTCGCTAACAATCTCAAACAAACTTTGAGTCAATTTCAAACAGATACAAAAGGTGTTTTAGAACAAACCGCTCACGATATTAATCGAGCTATCGAGCAAAGTATTCAAGGAATGACAATTCAACAAAGTGCTTTTGAAACAAGTGCAGAAAATGCGGCTGATACATTCCGAGGAATTAGAGAGGAATTGGAAACAGCGTTGCAAAGACGAGCAGAAGTAGAAAAGCAAATGCTTCAAGCTACTCGGACTGGAATTATCCACATTATCGCACAAGCAAATACAACCTTTCAACAGCAGACTAACATATAGTTAACGAGAATAACCATCATGAATGATTTCACCAAAGGCGATTTTTTGGAATCAGAAATTGCTGAGGATGATGATTCTAGCATCTATTTATCTATTGGCGATTTGATGTCAGGTTTACTGATGTTTTTTATGCTACTTTTTATCACTGCGCTACTCCAGCTAGCAGAGAAAGATGCACCAAAAAGAGTGGTAATTGGCAATGTTGTGGGACAAATGAAAAGCAACAACATTAATGTCAAAGTAAACCCCGAAACAGGAGATGTAAGTATCCAAGAATCGATTTTGTTTGCTAAGGGAAGTACCGAACTGAAACCCGAAGGTAAAGACTTTCTGCGCGGCTTTATTCCTGTTTACAGCAGGGTGATTTTCTCCAAACCTGAATTTGAGAAAGAAGTTAGCCGCGTAGTTATAGAAGGTCACACAAGTTCTGAAGGAGACTACCAAACTAACTTACAACTTAGCTTACTGCGTTCGGCTTCAGTTTATCGGTACATTTTCTCGGAAATGAATTTTCAAACGCAAGTACCTTTAAGCCAAAAAATATTAGCCGCCGGTCGTGGAGAAATAGAAGCTGATAAGACTCGCGATAACCCAGGCGATCGCAAGGTAGTTTTTCGCTTTCAATTTCGTAGTGATCATTTAGCTGAAAAATATCGTCAAAATCCTTCTTTAGAGAAAAAAAAGCAATAAAGCTTAATGATTTATAAATAATCCTATGGCAGAAGCGATCGCACTCGCTCATATTGTTAAGGTAAGCTGTAGGCGATCGCACAGAATTAGGGATGTAGGTTTTATGCGATCGCTAGTTTTAGAGGTTGATTTTTGGGAGTCTCAAAAAATTAACAGCAGAAATAGAAATCACCCCCTTGCCTGTTAAGCTGTATTAAAGAGGGAAATTAATCTTTATTTTCAATTTACACTTCCTCTTATACTGACTTTTTCAAGGTGCGGTTTAAAAAAAATCTGAATGTTAGACCAAATTTTTGATTATCTTCACTTTCACTTCAGCATCGAAGCACCTCTAGTCCTGCTCATCCTGATTTTTCTAGAGGCTGTACTATCTGCTGACAACGCGATCGCCCTCGCTGCGATCGCCCAAGGACTCAATGACAAAGAACTCGAACGTAAAGCCCTCAATTTCGGCTTAGTCGTTGCCTACGTGCTACGCATCACCCTAATTCTCACCGCAACCTGGGTGCAACAATTTTGGCAATTTAACGTATTGGGTGGTGCTTACCTGCTATGGCTGGTATTCCAACATTTTACCTCAGAAGAAGGCGAAGATAACCAGCATCACGGTCCCCGCTTTAACTCATTATTGCAAGCGATCCCGGTGATTGCTTTCACGGATTTAGCATTTTCTTTGGATAGTGTGACAACAGCGATCGCAGTTTCTCAAGAAAGGTGGCTGGTACTCACAGGCGCAACAATTGGTATTATCACCCTGCGATATATGGCGGGTTTGTTTATCAAGTGGTTGGATGAATATGTCTATTTAGCAGACGCAGGCTATATCACTGTAGCGTTAGTCGGTTTGCGTTTACTGTTAAAAGTCGTCAACGATAGCTTTGTCCCGCCAGAATGGGCGATGATTGGTGCGATCGCCCTCATTTTCGCTTGGGGCTTTTCTAAGCGCACTACCCCAGAACTATCAGAAGAACCGGAAAAGAGCGAAGCTTCAAAATGAGGAGTGGCGGAGTGGGGAGACAAGGGGACAAGGAGACAAGGAGACAAGGGGACAATTCTTTCTCCCATTCTCCCCATCCCCCACTCTCCCCATCCCCCCCTCTCCTTGTCTCCCCATCCCCCTTCCCCCCTCCTAAATTACTCGTGCAACCAACGCATAATATCGGGTTGCCAACCGACTAATTCATCTTCCTTAAACCACAGGGAAACTTCCTTTTGAGCGGTTTCCGGAGCATCGGAACCGTGTATGATGTTGCGACCAATATTTACGCCTAAATCGCCCCGAATTGTCCCTGGTTCCGCATTCAGAGGGTTTGTAGCGCCAATTATCTTTCTCGCAGAGGCGATTACGCCATCACCTTCCCAAACCATCGCTACCACCGGTCCAGAGGTAATAAACTCCACCAACCCAGCAAAAAAGGGTCTTTCGCGGTGAACATCGTAGTGCGCTTGGGCTAATTCCCGACTGGGTTTGAGAAACTTCAAGCCAACCAGAGTAAAGCCTTTAGTTTCAAAGCGACGGATAATTTCACCTACTAGTCCGCGCTGCACCCCATCAGGCTTAATTGCTAAAAATGTGCGTTCCATCGTCATCTCCTCAAACTTAGTAAATTTGTTCTTTGTTAGTTGTTGGTCGTTAGTAGTTACAACTAACCACCAACCACCAACAACTAACTCTCAACCAATGACCAATCAGAGTTTATCTTAGAAATCATCTCTGGGTGCATATGCGTTGCTTTCTTAATGCGTTAAATTGATTACTTGTGGGTGACACACAGAGGTCAGGAAGAAATGCGTGTTTATTCTGTTGGTGCATCGGAAGAGGTGGTGCAACCTCCGGCTAATGGACATAAAGCTGAAGTGAAGAATCAAAAGCAAAAAAAGCTGCTACCACCAAGTACCACTAGCGAGGCGCCTCGCGGAAACTGGAAAATTGAGGATAGTGAAGCCCTTTACCGCATCGAAGGTTGGGGACAGCCTTATTTTTCGATTAGCGCGGCTGGTCATATCACGGTTTCTCCTAAAGGCGATCGCGGAGGTTCTCTAGATTTATTTGAATTAGTCAATGCCCTGAAGCAGCGTAATTTAGGCTTACCTTTATTAATTCGATTTTCCGATATTTTGTCAGACCGGATTGAGCGATTAAATGCATGTTTCGCCAAAGCGATCGCCCGTTACAACTACCCTGGCATTTATCGTGGCGTGTTTCCCGTCAAGTGCAACCAGCAGCGGCACTTAATTGAAGATTTGGTCAAATTTGGCAAACCGCATCAATTTGGCTTAGAAGCCGGTTCCAAGCCAGAGTTAATGATTGCTTTAGCTATGCTGGATACACCGGGAGCATTGTTAACTTGCAATGGCTACAAAGACCGGGAATACATCGAAACGGCGATGTTAGCCCAAAGACTAGGACAGACCCCGATAATCGTCTTAGAACAAATTGAAGAGGTCGATTTGGTAATTGATGCCAATCGCCAGTTGGGGATTAAGCCAATTTTAGGGGTTCGCGCTAAACTCAGTACCCAAGGCATGGGACGCTGGGGAACATCTAGCGGCGATCGCGCTAAATTTGGTTTGACAATGCCGGAAATTATCGATGCAGTTGACAAGTTGCGCCAAGCTGATTTGCTCGATTCTTTGCAGTTGTTGCACTTCCACATCGGTTCGCAAATCTCCGCCATTAATGTAATTAAAGATGCCATTCAAGAAGCCAGCCGCATCTACGTAGAATTGGCGATGCTGGGAGCTGATATGAAATATCTTGATGTTGGCGGTGGCTTGGGTGTAGATTACGACGGCTCGCAAACCAACTTCTATGCCTCGAAAAATTACAACATGCAAAACTATGCCAACGACATCGTGGCAGAGTTAAAAGATACCTGTGCAGAACGGGAAATACCCGTACCAACACTGATTAGCGAAAGTGGACGAGCGATCGCCTCCCATCAATCGGTACTGATTTTTGACGTTCTCAGTACCAGCGAGATTCCCCTCGATCCACCAGAACCCCCACAAGAGGGAGAATCCCCGGTTATTAATTACCTTTGGGAAACTTACCAAGGCATCAACAAAGAGAATTTCCAAGAATTTTACCACGATGCCGCTCAATTCAAAGAAGAAGCCATCAGCCGCTTCAACTTGGGAATTTTGCGCCTCAGAGAACGAGCCAAAGCAGAGCGGCTCTACTGGGCTTGTTGTCATAAAATTCTTGACATCACCAGGCAGGAAGAATACGTACCCGACGAGTTGGAAGACTTAGAAAAAATCATGGCTTCCATCTACTACATCAATCTTTCAGTGTTTCAATCAGCACCAGATTGTTGGGCGATTGACCAACTATTCCCAATTATGCCGATACACCGCTTGGGAGAAGAACCGACGCGGCGAGGAATTTTGGCGGATCTTACCTGCGACAGTGACGGCAAAATTGATCGCTTTATTGACCTGCGCGATGTCAAGTCAGTTTTAGAACTGCACACCTTTAAACCAGGAGAACCTTATTATTTAGGGATGTTCCTGAATGGAGCTTACCAGGAAATCATGGGCAATTTGCATAACTTATTTGGCGACACCAACGCCGTTCATATCCAACTAACTCCTAAAGGTTATCAGATTGAACACGTCGTCAAAGGTGACACCATGAGCGAAGTAGTCAGCTACGTGCAGTACGACTCCGAGGATCTGGTAGAAAAAATCCGCCAGCGTTGCGAACAAGCTTTAGAAGAAAATCGCATCACCCTAGCGGAATCTCAGCGACTGCTACAAACTTACGAACAAAGTTTGCGGCGGTACACATATCTTAATGGTTAGGAAAGGGCAATGGGCAATGGGCAATGGGCAATGGGCAATGGGAATAAAGCCAAATTTCTTTCCATGCCCCATGCCCCATGCCCTATGCCCCATTCCCCATTCCCTAACTGCCGTTTGTTCCCAACAACTCAGCGATCGCTTGCCGTTCAGCTGGGGTATGAGATGGTAGTGCTTGACGAGCATCGGTAATTAACCAGTCTAAAGCAGCAGCTTTGACATCTATCGAGGCGCCAGTTTTATCAACGCAGTAACGCCCATACACCAACTTATCAACCAAGCTTACCCCAGGACCCAGGCGCGAGTATTCAAAAATCACGCTATTGTCTACAGTCGCACCACTACATACCCAGCAATTAGGACCAATCATCGTCGGACCAACAATTTTTGCGCCGTCTTCTATCCTGGTCATGCCACCGATGTAAACAGGACCTGTGATATCCACTTTGTCCCAATTCACGGCAACATTTAAGCCAGTGTAGATTCCTGGAGCAACTTCGTGACCGGGAATTTGTACATTTTTTATTTCGCGTAGCAGCACACCGCGAATCGCCCGCCAATAATCTGGTACTTTACCAATATCTACCCATTCAAAGTCCATCGGAATGGCGTAAAAGGGGGCAGCTATTTCTACCAGTTTGGGAAACAATTCGCCACCGATGTCGTACTCTACGCCGGAGGGGATATAATTAAATACCTCTGGCTCAAAGATGTAAATACCAGTATTGATATTGGTACTCTTAGCTTCTTCTACTGACGGTTTTTCTTGGAATGCTTTGACGCGACCATCTTCATCGGTGACGACCACACCGTAACTAGAAACTTCTTCAAGTGGGACAGATTTAGTAATGATGGTAGCGATCGACCCTTTGGATTTATGCCACTTAACCGCAGCTGATAAATCTAGGTCAATCAAAGCGTCGCCGCACAACACCACAAAGGTATCATCAAAAAACGGCGAAAAGTCTTGGATACGCCGCATTCCGCCAGCAGAACCAATAGCTTCCCCTACCAGTTTACCTTCGTCATCAATTCGCCCTTCAAAAGAATATGCAATCTGCACGCCAAACCGCTGACCATCACGGAAATAGTTTTCAATTTCTTCAGCCAAATGGCTAACGTTAACCATAATTTGGTCAAAGCCGTGCTGACGTAACAGTTCTAGTAAAAATTCCATCACTGGCTTTTGCAGGATGGGAATCATCGGTTTGGGAGTTGTGTAGGTAATTGGACGCACGCGAGTACCTTTACCCGCAGCGAGAATCATCGCCTTCATAAAAATTTATTCCTCAACCACAAGCCAGTTTACTTTCATCGAATGATACTTAATCATCAGTTTATTTTTGCTCTAAGTCATCCTTAAAAGCACGGATAACACGAATGTTCGCTTTACGTGTAAGCATAGGCTCTCGCAAGATGACAAGCGATCGGTTATCTTTTCAATTTACTCGGATTTTGGGGTTTGCATTTATCAAAATCAGGACTTACGCAATCCGATGTCGTAAGTAGCGGTAATTCATGAATTACCGCTACGGGATAATAGGCTTTTCAATTATTTTTGCGTAAGTCCTAAAAATCTGTAAATCATCTATGTTCCTCCCGTTACACTTGCACCAACTAGCCCTGAAAGAACTGCGTACACCTGTACAAATTAGGACTTACGCACCGAAGCCTGAAACCTTGATCGGAACTAGCCCACGCGGCTACCGCTCAAGTCAAGCCACTGCGCTATCGCGGCTCTGCCGACAGCCGCGCATGTGGCGCGGGAAACCCGCCCACACGGCTGGCTCCCCTTAAAAAGGGGGGAACCCTTCAAGCCCCCTTTTTAACTCTGTTGGGGGATCTGAGTGCGTAAGTCGTACAAATGAAAATCTCTTCTTCCCCTTTTTCCTTTTCCCTTTCCCCTTTCCCCCTCTTTCAAGTCAGGTACATTCGATCGGGTATTGGAAGAATCAACAGAGTAAGCGAATTTTAATTTCCTGGTAGAATTCTTCTTGACATAGCTCTACCTTAGATTGAGCCGACAGCAATAGTAATGCCCAGAAAACGCTGACTAGATGACTGTGTTTTGATTTATGTGCCGAACTGTTGTGATATGGTTTCTTTGTCTGAGTCCACAATTCTACTAGCTGTTCCAAATTCAACCAATTTTCTGACAAGCACAATTTTGTGGCTGACAGATGCAATACTTCCTCCAGTTCTTGTGCCACTTCCGTCAGATTTTCCTGGTGAGCTAACTCTAGTGCTGCCCGCATACTTTGGATGCTGGGCTGACGCCGGGGACGGATAGGTTTGCTGACTTTTTGTACAAGTTTGAGTTGATTCTCCATGATCTGCAATTGCTCGATCAACTCTTGCAGAGTCACGCGGCGTTTTGGCGGTGGCATCGCTGCCGGACGACGGCGCAATGCCCGTTCTAATGGCAACCGATGAAGAGAATATACTAACCCCGGATCGTTGTCTGCTTGTACATCATCTAGTACAACGTCTGGTTCATCTGCTGCTGCTTGCATTTGCATCAAGGTGTTTGCCTTGAACAACACCAGCATCGATGCTGACAAAAAAGCCTGCCCGGATTGCGATAAATCAGCTTCATAGCCTATGCGTGTTGTCTCCGGTGCCATTAATTCTAAGTAACGGTCAATTACCTCAATTACCTGCACATCCCAAGGGTCAATTTCCCCCTGTTCGGCTTGGTGAATCAGGTGTGCAATTGTTTCCAATAGCTCGCGTAGATCCATCAACAAGTCCTAAGTATTTCCGTGTTTTAGTGGATAAATAGTCCCTGTAGACTTATTGGACGTTGCTAGAGTGTGTGTTCGGCACATTCGTCTCTGTTTCTTTTGTTGAGGAATCAGAGGAAGGGGGTAGCGCAAGTTGTAAAGATTGAACTTCGGCTTGGTACTGTTCAATTTTGGACTCTAGTTCTTGAATTCGGACATTTTGTTTGCGTTGTGGACTAGACAATAGTTGTCGCTGCAATTGTGTCCACATACTAAATAGCCACGCAAAAACTGCGCCTAAGCCAGTCGCTAATAGCAATTCAACTGCTATCGGTGCTTGTACCTGTACTCCAGGAACAATATAAATTGTTGCTAGTTTGGTGTTCTCTATAGTAAATAAAGCCAAAGCTAAACAAAAGATAAAAATTATTAAAAAGTTTACTTGTTTCATTTGTTACTTAATTATACGTAATTAATGAGCTGCTAATACTGCCTTGACATTGGCAATCAATACCATTCTGAATTGTCAGTGGCGATTGTGCAACTTTTGATTGGTGGCATTTTTAATAATTGCTTTCGTTGCACGTCTATAACCAAATAAGATACAAATAAGTCAGTATAACATGCTATTTTTATACTATTACTTGGAGAAAATGCAGTAACTTAAATAACCTAATTTACTAGTTATAGGTGTTTTTAGCAAGGTAGATAATAAAATACCCATTATACTTAGTTTTCTTTTGAGAGCTGCTCAAGTAAGGAAATTTTGCCTTAGGGTAGGTTAACTCGTAAATAAAAGTATAAAATATAACTGTTTTTCCGCTGATTCCTTCAAGCGATCGCGCAAGTGCCAGAAAAAGCGATACAAAAGTTAGTAATTTAGGGAGCGAAAGCAATGATACCTTTAATATGAGCAATATCAGCTTTTTTTCATGTATAGGCTGAATGTTAATAATTTTACAAAGAATATTTCAGCCAGAAAAACATTTTGATGTGTAGGGGGCTGGAAACCTCCTTCGTTTATTGCTACTTACTTGGTATTGTTTGGGTAAAAAAGGCTGGGTATTGCTTGCTTGCAATCCTACTGTCAAGTAGACCACAGTAGGGAAGAGTAAAACAGGAGTAAACGTAATTAAGCGCGTCTTCTCTTGAGAATTCTTCTTTTTTCTAATGCTCCTGGTATCGGCTTTGTAAAAGAGCGAAAATCAAATCAGATGAATATATAAAGTTTTTGTGTATTTTCTGGTTGATTGAGTGTTATAGATTGTATTGGTGCGTGTTAATTAAGCTTATGTTTGATAGTCATTCATACAATCATGTTAGAATTACTTACCGATATTAAGAAAAGGCTTATTGGGTAGATCTACGATAGTGATTCATATGAACTTAATAATTCTCTGAGAAACAGACGGGCTATTTAAAGAGTAAATAAAGAATCTATCTAAACAATGGTCATTTTTACAGTATCTTATATTCTAGATATTGAATCCTCCTCCAAAAAGCTAGAACAAAAAAGTGGAGTTATTTTTTTAGATTTATCTAAGAACTAGCATTGTTACTTTTTTGTACATCTTTTATAAAAAGTTTTGAAAGATGTGCATTTGCCTATAAAGCAAGTTATAGTTTCATGTTTTCCACCTAATTAACATCACCTTTTTGGAGCAGAAAGCAAGATTTGGCAAGAGTCTTTGGCATTGATAGCCTATGATGTCAGGTCGGCAATCTACCACTGTATAAGCCCAAAAACATATGACAATTTCCATAATTCCACCTTTAGAGAATTACTATACTGTTACCAAGCAAGACCAGGATCGTAGTTCATACTGCACACTCCAGTGGCGAAGGGGTCAATTGTTGGTGAAAGCTCCCGGACAAGTTTTGCAGCCATATCTGCCTTCACTGGATAAAGAGCAATCCTTGGTAAAATGCTTAGAACATTCGCCAGTAAGTTTGGTTCGCATAGATCCAAAGTTGGGTGAGTACTGGCTAAAAGTTTGGGCAAGTGCGTGTGAACAAGCGTCGAAGCCAATATTTTTACGCATACCCTCTGCCGAACAGCTATCCAAACAAGGTAGTTTGTGGAGATCGTTGCAACGGCTATTTGATTGGATTGTTGCCTTAGTATTTTTGCTTGCAGTCAGTCCCGTAATGCTGATATTAGTTTTGCTAATGCGTGTTTACTCCCCAGGAACATTTTTTGAGCGTGAGTGGCGCGTAGGAAAACGCGGTAAACTGTTTCGGGCGATCAAGTTTCGCACAACTGCGGTAAACAAAAAAACCCTAGAAGATAAAGCGATGTCTGACTCAAGTCCGCTTTGCGTCTACGCTTGCGCCAACAATTTCTCTCTCACAGAAGATGAGCAAAACGTCACACGCCTAGGGCATTGGATGCGTAAATACAATATAGATAATCTACCACAGTTATTTAATGTTCTACAGGGCGAAATGAGTTTAGTCGGACCGCGTTGCTGGACTTTGGAAGAAGCTGTGCGGTTAAGTTCGGAAAAACAACGAGAACTCAATAAAGTACCAGGAATTACAGGTTCTTGGGAGGTAGAGACATCAAACAAGTTGCATCTGGATAGTCAAACATCGTGATTTACTTATGATGTAAGGCGTTTACGTAGTAGGATACTAGTTATTCAATGTGTAAAGTTTTCAATCCATGCGGGTCGGATCGTAAAGCAAATGTGTCAAAAATTAATTGATGGCAGTTATACTGGTTGCTTCTACAAATTCGCACCCTGACATCTTTAAAGCTTTCTGTACCAATGTGCGGTAATTGATGACTTCATTTGCCGCGCTATTGCCTAAGCAAAGTTTTTGTATAGTACTGAGATCGCTTTGTCTACCTTGATAAAATCTCGTAGAAAAAATACTTATGCATCTAAAAGTTTCGCAATCATTTCGCAATTTTTTTAAGACTACCAAGTTTTGGGAGAAAAATTATTTAATCTTGCGAGAGTTTAAATACTTTCGTAAAATCCCCATTCTGGCTTTAGTTTTTTCATTTTTGGGTGCAACATTCGAGGGTTTTACTATCGGCTTTCTGTTGCAGTTTTTGCAAGGGTTAACGACTCCAAATGCCAAGCCAATTCAGACAGGAGTTGCCTGGTTTGATATCTGGGTTCTAGCTTCTAATGCATCGCCAATTCATCGTCTATACCAAATATCTATTTTAATTTTATTAAGTACCTGGATTCGGGCAGGATTCAATTATTTGGCACAGGTATACACTGAGTTAGTACAGTTACATCTGAGCGATCGCTTGCGGAGGCGAATTTTTGAACAGCTGCAATCCTTGCCACTCAGTTACTTTTCTAAAACTCGTACTGGCGAACTTCTTAATACCATTACAACAGAAATTGAGAGGATAAAGCAGTGGTTTAGTGGTGCAGCTTTTCTGCTAACCAGAGCAATGACAGCTACTGTCTACTTTATCTCAATGTTTATGCTGTCCTGGCAGCTTTCTATTATTTCATTGTTACTATTTACCTTGGTGGGAGTGGGATTGTCAACCCTGAATGCCAGAGCGCGAGAAACAAGTTTTGCAGTTTCGGCTGCTAACGGTCAATTTAC
Source organism: Tolypothrix sp. VBCCA 56010 (assembly GCF_050875635.1). Classification (NCBI taxonomy): domain Bacteria; kingdom Bacillati; phylum Cyanobacteriota; class Cyanophyceae; order Nostocales; family Tolypothrichaceae; genus Tolypothrix; species Tolypothrix sp. VBCCA 56010. The sequence continues at coordinate 45,169 of NZ_JBPAOH010000025.1, read as the reverse complement.
TTCAACAGCAATGGAATTTATTAACGGTATTCGCACCGTGAATGCATTTGCTACTCAAGAATTTGAGCGTCGGCGCTTCCAGAAAGCTAGTGATAATGTAGTAAGTGCCTCAACGAAAGTTGTATTAACTTTTGCAATGGTGAGACCTCTGGCAGAAGGTATAGCCAGCACGATTCTCATCGGTATGATTATTTTTGCGTTTACTATTTTTGTTGTTAATGGAACACTACAAGTTGCTTCATTACTGACTTTCTTCTTTGTATTGTTTCGGATCGTGCCAATCGTCCAGGATTTTAATGGAGTCAGAGCGGGTCTTAGTACACTGCAAGGTTCAGCAGATAATATTAAAGAGCTATTGAGAACTGACAATAAACATTATTTGCAAAACGGTACAATTCAATTTGCTGGCTTAAAGCATTCCATTGACGTAGTATCTGTGGATTTTGGCTACGATCCCAGTCATCTAGTGTTGAACAATGTTACCCTTACCATTGAACAGGGAAAAACCACAGCGTTGGTAGGAGCGACCGGTGCTGGTAAAAGTACGCTGATTGATTTAATTCCCCGATTTTACGATCCTACAGAAGGTCATGTGCTAATTGATGGAGTTGATTTGCGGCAGTTTGAAATCAACTCACTGCGGAGCAAAATGGCTGTGGTAAGTCAGGATACATTTATTTTCAACACTTCTGTCTGGAATAATATTGCTTACGGTACACAAGGGGCAACTCAAGCTGAAATCAAAGAAGCAGCTCGACTAGCGAATGCACTGGAATTTATTGAAGAGATGCGAGAAGGTTTTGAAACACAACTTGGCGATCGCGGAGTTCGATTATCTGGAGGACAACGACAGCGGATTGCGATCGCTCGTGCTTTATTGCGCGATCCAGAAATTCTCATTTTGGACGAAGCAACCAGTGCCTTAGATTCTATGACCGAGCGCTTGATTCAGGAGTCTTTAGAAAAACTTTCTCTAGGTCGAACAGTAATTGCGATCGCTCACCGTCTCTCCACCATCGCTCAAGCAGATAAAGTCGTAGTACTCGAAGGAGGACGTATAGTAGAGCAAGGCAATTATCAAGAATTACTACAGCGACACGGCAAGCTTTGGGAATATCACAAAACACAATATGAAATGGGTCAAGTAGAGTAGCTACCTAACAGCTCTTTGGGCAGCCTGCCAAATCTGGAAATTGGCGATCGCATTCCTCAGTTCTCTAAAATGCAGAACCTTTATTAAACAAGGTTCTGCATTTCCCAAAATCCTCGTCCCCAAGCGAATAAATTTAAATAATACTTACTCCCCTCCCGCTCGAAGAATACCTATTTAACGAACCGCGTACTGCTAGCCTTCGGCTTCTCCAACGGAGTACGCAGAAGCCGCAGGCTAGGCACCTTCGCGCAGCGTCTCCCTTAGGAGAAGGACACGTTCGCCCTTGGCGTCTGGTGAAGGAGAAGGAAGAAGAAAAAGAAGATAGGTAATTTTGTAGCGGGAAGGGAGTAGATCGCATTCCCCAAAACAGGGTGTTATTATATTTATCAAAAATTAGTAATAATAGTTATGACAAAATCAATTTCTTCTAAAAACAATACTTATTTTACTACATCCAATGTCCCCTCGAAATCGCCACATGCTAAAACACTTTTCTGTATAGCCCATGACCTACCACCCTTGAGGGAACCGATTGCCATCAGAGCAAAAAAATTGTTAGGACAATTCCAAAAACATTGGGAAATTCATATATTAACTGGAACAGAAAATGGTTATTTGAATGAAGCCGCTAGCGTCGAATTTGTTAAAAGCTGGTATCCAAAACGTTTAATTGAATTTATCGGCAAGCTGAAACTAGATAAATTATTAATGTTCTTAATCTGGCCAGATAGCAAAATTTTTTGGTTTATTCCGGCATTAATAAAAGGGTATCAGTTAATTAAGCGGCAGAACTGTAGCGCTATTTTTGTATTTATGATGCCTTACTCAGCCGGTTTAGTAGGAATTGCCCTGAAGTGGCTTACAGGTTTGCCTTTAGTGTTGAGCTTGGATGACTCGCTCAGTTGCACTGATATGCATCCAGTTTCTGCTAGTTGGCTGCATCATCAGCTAGAACGATGGCTAGAAAATTTTTATGTGCGTCAAGCTGATGCAATAGTTTACGTTTCCCAATTTAATCTGGAACTTGTCAAAAAACGACAACCTCAATCCCAACAATCAAAGTTTCACTTGATTCGTTGCGGTGCCGATCCGTTGGATTTTTCCACCCCCGTTGATTCGGTGGTTAGCGAATCGTTCAAAATTGTTTATACTGGCGGCATGAATGGCTGGTATGACTTTTATCATCGCCCTGAAGAACACACACTACCTAAAAAACTTTACAGAGCTTGGATGAAGTTAGGCAGCTATGAAAGGATAAAAATCGATTACCGCAGTTCGAGTCCGATTTTTATTGGCAAAGCAGCGCAGCAAGCGATGTCCCAAAATCCTAACTGGGAGAACAAGATTCATGTAAAAATCTACGGAAACAGCTTCCCGGAATCTGTAGTACAAAAGGTGTTGCAAAATCAAAATCTGACAGATGTTGTTTCTGTCTTCGGTGCTTTACCCCACTCCCAAGCAATTCAAAATGCCAGACAAGCAGACCTTTTACTGATAACTTTGCCCAATCGAACAGATGGATCTTCTGGAGGACGGATTTCATGTAAAACTTACGAATATCTGATGAGCGATCGCCCAATTTTAGCAGCAGTACCTAAAGGTGAAAACTGGGATTATTTAAAGGATAAACCAGGAGTTTGGCTAGTTGAACCAACAGATACAGAAGCAATGGCTCAAGTAATTGCCCAAGTAGCCGCAGCAAAATTTTCAGGTAGTCCCCTGACATTCGATCGAACTGCTCTCCAACAAGAACTTAGCTACATAAACTTAGTTGAAAATTATTTCCAAATTTTAGACAAAGTTTGCTCAAATTCAACCGTTACTAACTAACTGACAATGTAAAAAGTTAATCATGAAAGTTATTCTCACTTGCAACACAGGCTTAGGTACAGGAGGACAGGGAGTTTGTTTAGCAAATGCAGCAGCAGGTTTTAGCGAACTAGCAGATTTAACTGTAATTTGTGCAGATGTTAAAATACCTCAAACCGATTTCTCAGTTTATCCCGTCGGTTATTCTGCATCGAGCAGACGATTACTTGCTACACCGTTGCTGCGTCGTCGCAATGATTGGGCTGTACTGTTGAGCGATTTATATTTTGACAAACAAGTAAGCAAAAAATTACAACTCCTTCCCTGCGATTTAATTATGGGGGTAGCAGGTCAAACTCATCTAGCTTTTAAAACAGCTAAAGCAAAAGGTGCGAAGGCTTGGCTATATTGCCTCAATAATTATCTCCCCTTCATGCAGGAACAAATTCAGCAAGAACTACAGTTTCTTGGAGAATCTACTGTAGCAACCATGAATCCAAAGATGCTGCAACGATTTTCACAGGAGTGCAAACAAGCTGATTTAATCGTCGTTCTTTCAAAGGTTGCCAAACAAACATTTATTGATGCAGGGTTTCCGGCAGATAAGATTGCTGTTCTTCCTCCATTTATTAATACTGAAAGGTTTTATCCCTCTCCTAAAACGGACTCAACTTTTCGCGCACTTTATGTAGGTACTATTGAACCGCGTAAAGGTGTTCAGTATTTAATTCCTGCCTTTTTGCAAGCTAAAATACCTAATTCTGAATTGTTATTAGTTGGAGGTACATCGACTCGTAAAATGCGACTTTTAGTAGAGAAAACACTAAGTCAAAATTCTCATATTAAACAAGAGTTTTGGAATTTTAATAGCCAAGATCCCCAACAAGTCTTTAGTCGGTGTTCAGTATTCATTTTGCCTTCTGTTGAAGATGGTTTTGGATTGGTAGCACTCGAAGCAATGGCGTGCGGACTTCCTGTAATTGTCACTTCTCATTGCGGTGCTGCTGACTTGATTGAAGATGGCGTTAATGGATTTATTGTACCACCCAGAGACGAAAAAGCTATTAGCGAAAAACTAGATTTTTTAGCTACTAACGAATCGATTCGCATACAAATGAGTAAAGCAGCGAGAAATACTGCCGTTACATATACCCAGGAACTTTACAAACAGAATTTATGTCAAATATTTGACAATTATTTATAGCTAGTCCAAAAAAGTAAGTTTTAGTGAAAACTAAGGGAATATAAGTGCTTAAAAGTGATGGTATTAACTAATAGTGCGGAGCCAAACAAAAAAAAATTGAGCCAGGAAAATTTTGAGAAAAATCTAATTTATCAATGCTCTAGTTTTCATGTAGGTGGCAAAGGAGGAGCAGAAACTTATTTAACTTCTCTGATGAATTATCAGATACCTGGTGTGAGCGATCGCGTAATTAAAGAATTAAAAAATGTTGACCAAAGTCAGTTAAAATTGCTCCACCTACATAGTCCAGATTTACTATTAGATGTTACAGGTGAATGTCCCGTTATATTTACAGTTCACAATCACTCTTTCTACTGTCCAAGTGGCACAAAATATTTAGCAGAACAAAACACTATTTGTCAGCGTAACTTCTCTTATTTAGGATGTACCTGGGGCAAGCTAATAGACAAATGTGGTAGCCGCAAACCGTCAAGAGTTATTGATGAATTTAAAGAAACTCAGCGTCTACAAAATATTTTAAAAAAAATAAAAGTTACTTTCATTGCTAATAGTGACTATGTAAGGCAAGAGTTAATTAAAAATGGTGTCCCAACCGAACAAACTGTAACTCTGCGGTGTGGTATACCCATTCCGCAAACTGCCACTACACCGCTAACTTTAGAAACACATAAAAATCAGAGAATGTTGTTTGTCGGACGCATTGTTCCTGATAAAGGACTAGAATGGTTGCTGAAAAGTTTAGTACATACAAATCCGCGAATTCAGCTTGATATTGCAGGTGAAGGATGGGATAGACCCCGCTTGGAAAGGTTAGCTGAAAAACTCGGATTAACTAACCGTATCGTTTGGCATGGCTGGTGTGATAGTGACAAATTAAATAGACTGTATCAAGAATGTTTGACGGTAATTTTTCCGAGTGTCTGGCCCGAGCCTGCTGGTCTTGTAACTCTTGAAGCTTATGCTCGTTATCGACCTGTAATTGCAAGTGCAGTAGGAGGTATACCAGAGCATTTACAAGATGGAAAAACAGGTATTCTTGTGACAGCAAATGATATTAAAAAGCTTTCCGATGCAATTACTGATTTATCTACAAATTATCAAAAGTGCGTTTGTCTAGGCGAACAAGGTCATGCTTTGTTTATGAAAGAATTTACAATGGATGTTCATGTAAAGCATCTGCAAAAAATTTATGAAAATACTATATTAGAGTTATGATTTGACTTAATTTAATTAGAATATAGTGCTTTGGTATGTACCAAAAGACTTCATTATTAAGTGTATTGCTTTGACTAATTAAAAAATAGTAGGTAAAACATGTTACATAATACCGAAAATTATCAGCCTTTAGTCAGTGTTATTATCCCAACATATAATCGTCCAGAATATCTTAAGCAAGCGATCGCTAGTGCAGTTCAACAAACTTATCAAAATATTGAAATCATTGTTTGTGATAACTGTAGCAGCGTAAATCCCCAACCAATAGTTGATGCTTTTAGTGATTCACGAATTCGCTTTTGGCGAAATTCTGAAAACTTAGGAATGGTCGCTAATATTATCAACGGCTTTAAAATGGCACGAGGAAAATATGTTGCCAGTCTCCACGACGATGATATCTGGGAAAAGGATTTTTTAGAAAAGCTTGTTCCTCCTCTAGAAGCTGATTCTAATTTGGCTTTAGCTTTTTGCGATCACTACATGATGAAAGCTGATAGCGAAATAGATTATGCTCACACAGAATATTGTTCGCAGGTATTTAAAAGGGACAATTTAAAAGAAGGTGTTTACCAACCTTTTTATGAGCAGGGAATAGTAGATATGTCTGTAGCAAGTGTTGTTGCTGCCGTTATTCGTAAAGATGTTGTGGACTGGGATGCATTTCCAGTTGAGGCTGGGGGTTGCTACGATTTGTATCTAAACTATCTCTGCTGCCGTTCTGCAAAAGGAGCTTACTATTATCCAGACAAACTGGCGCGATTTCGCACACACGCGCAATCGGATACAAGGACTGACGATGCACAAGTGAGAATTCGCAAAGCAAATAATCAGATATTTTGCTACGAGCAATTTATCAAAGATGCAAGGTTACATGAATTGCATCCATATTTTCACCGCAGATTGTTAGAAGCAAGATACAGTTTGGGGATGAGTTTGCTGCAAGCTAAACAACCAATAGCTGCACGATCTCATTTTTGGCATGTGATAAAGAATAAAAAACGGAGTCTAAGAAGCATGGGGGCAATGTTATTAACTTTTATGCCACAGTCATTTACAAATCGAGCGCTAGATACAAATAAAATTGAATTATTTGTTTCTAAATAAGTTGAATTAATTTAGATTAATTGCATTTTAATTATGAACAATTGCTGCAATGATTTAATTTTTAATTGTAAAAATAAATTATTAAACGGAAAAAACGTTAAAAGCGATAGGGATAAATTATTTATCAGAAAATAAAGTAAAAAAATAAATTTATCACATAAATGCAAAATAGGTCGATTGGGTGCAGAATAATAAATTCAATACTGTTTTTAGCAAGAAAAGACCGGGAGGAAATATGTTAAAAAATGACGAATGCCAACAACCTTTAGTTAGCGTTATTATTCCTACCTATAATCGACCAAATTATCTGAAGCAAGCAGTTGCTAGTGCTATTAAACAAAGTTACCAAAATATTGAAATTATTATTTCTGATAATTGTAGTACGGATAATACGCAAGCAATAGTTGAATCTTTTGATGATTCACGCATTCGATATTGGAGACAACCGGAAAATAAAGGCATGTTTGCTAATCAAATGCACGCATTCAAAATGGCACGAGGAAAATACGTTGCTAGTCTCCACGACGATGATATCTGGAACGAAGACTTTTTAGAAAAGCTTATTCCGCCGTTAGAAGAACATCCAGATTTAATTTTAGCTTTTTGCGATCAATATATTATAGATGCAAATGGCGTAATTGATTATGCTGGTACCCAAGGAAATACACGCAGTTATAAACGTGACCAGCTTGCACAAGGAGTTCATCAAAATTTAGTCAAAATCGGGTTAGTAGATAAAAGTATACCCACTGCCGCAGCTTGTGTGATTCGCAATGATTTTGTTGATTGGGATAGTATTCCTCCTGAAGTTGGCGGTATGTGGGATATATATTTAACATACATCTGCTGTATTTCTGGTCATGGAACTTATTATTATCCAGAACGACTAACTCGTTATCGTGCTCATGAGCAAACTGATACTATGCAAAGTGGTAGTCGAAATGCTCAAGCAAAAATCCGGAAAGCACAAAATGAAATATTTTGTTATAAGCGGTTTATGGAAGATGAGAGACTAAAAGAGTTTAAGTCATACTTTAAGCAAAAATGGTTAGAAGCTAATACAACTTTGGCTATTGGTTTGATGCGAACTAAACAGGTAGCAGAAGCACGTTCTTATCTTTGGTGTGCAATTAACGAACAAAAGTTTAACTTGCGAACTATAGCAGCACTTACTCTTAGCTTTACTCCGCAACGTTTAGCCAATCAATTATTAGGAGGAGCGAAATAATTAAGTTGATTAGAGTTATAAATTTCTAACTTGGTGAAAAAAGAACTGCACGGTCATCAATTAATTTTAAAGGAAGGTGGTTTGTGAAACTTTGTATTGTTACGCCATATGTGATTAAAGGTGATGGTCAAGGTCGGGCAAACTATGAGATTGTCTGGGAAGCGATTCGTCGCGGACACCACGTCACTTTAGTAGCAAGAAAAGTAGCTCCAGAACTACAGGAAAACAGCCAGGTTAATTGGGTTTATTTTCCCGTCGAAAATTTTCCAACGCAACTTGTGCGGGAAATGATGTTTTCTCGGCACAGCGCTGCTTGGTTGCGTAAACATCGCCATGAATTTGATTTAGTACAAGTGTACGGTGCGATTACTTCGGAGAAAGGAGATGTAAATACATCGCAGTTTGTACACACTTCTTGGTTGCGATCGCCTGTACATACATCACGAGTAAACCGCAATATTTATGGTGTTTACCATTGGCTCTACACAAATTTAAACAGCTATTGGGAAAAAAAGGCATTTCGTCAAGCGAAAGTGTCGGTGGCAGTATCTGAGAAAATCAAAAATGAATTGGTAGAAGACGTTGGAATCGAAAGCGATCGCATTCGCGTGATTTTGAATGGTGTGGATGTGGAAGAGTTTGTTCCAGGTGCTACAGATCGGCAAAAATTTGGTCTACCAGAAGATGTAACTCTAGCGCTTTTCGCCGGCGATATCCGTACCAATCGCAAGAACTTAGATACAGTATTACATGCCTTAGTACAAGTTCCGGAGGTACACTTAGCAGTTGTCGGTGATACCGCCGGTAGTCCTTATCCTCAGCTTGCAGCATCGCTATCCTTAAGTGAGCGAGTACACTTTTTGGGATTTCGGCGCGACATTGCCCAAATTATGCAAACGGCGGATTTATTCGTATTTCCGTCACGTTACGAAGCTTGCACCCTAGTTATGATGGAAGCAATGGCATCAGGACTACCTGTAATTACCGCAACCACAGCAGGGGGTGCAGAAATAGTCACACCAGATTGTGGATTTGTTTTGGCAGACTCCGATGATACCAACGCTTTGGCGCAGGCACTGAGTATTTTAAAAAGCGATCGCCATCTCCGGCAAAAAATGGGTCAAGCTGCCCGCACCATAGCAGAACAAAATACTTGGACTAGTAAAGCTCAAAGCTATGTCGATTTATTTGAGGAGTTAGTAAATGACCAGTATCACCGTTCTCATACCCACCTATCGCCGACCTCTAGACCTGATGCGTTGCCTGGAAGCGCTGAAAAAGCAAACTCGGCAAGCAGATGAAGTATTGGTGACGGTGCGTGATATTGATGCGGAAACTTGGACATTTTTGCAAACCTTTAACTCTGATTCGCTGCCACTACGCACCGTAACCGTGAAAGTTCCGGGAGTAGTAGCAGCGATGAATGCAGGTTTGGATGTAGCGCAGGGAGATATCGTTGCCACAACCGACGACGATGCGGCACCACACGCTGATTGGCTGCAACGTATCGAAGCTTACTTTTTGTCAGATAGCAGCATCGGTGCTGTGGGTGGACGCGACTGGCAGTACATAGGTACTCAAATCAAAGAAGTAGGCGATCGCTTCTGTGTCGGTCGGGTACAGTGGTTTGGACGGGTGATTGGCAATCATCACTTGGGTGTGGGACCAGCTCGCGAGGTAGACGTACTCAAGGGAGTGAATATGAGTTTTCGCTTTTGCGCCCTGAAAAAAGTGCGCTATGATGAGCGGATGCTAGGTACTGGTGCCCAAGTACATTTTGAATTGGCATTCACCCTGCCGTTGAGACGAGCGGGGTGGAAAATTATTTTCGATCCGTTGGTCGCAGTGGATCACTATCCCGCACAGCGTTTTGATGAAGATCAGCGAGATAACTTTAATGATATCGCTTGGAGCAATGCCGTACATAATGAAACTTTAGCTTTATTAGAATACTTTTCCTCAGTGCAACGCATTGTATTTGTGGTTTGGGCAATATTAATCGGTACGCGAGAAGCGATCGGTTTTGTACAGTGGTTGCGATTGCTACCCAGTGAAGGAAAATTGGCATCTAAGAAGTGGCTGGCATCTCTACGGGGACGAATTCAGGGTTGGCAGACATGGCAACAGCACTATAATTTGAAAAACTTCTCAACAAATTACCTGCACCCTGGAGATGTACAGTGACTTCCAAGCAGATACTTTTTAATACTTTTTTGAAAAAAAATTATTCTCCAGAAGAGCGATCGCTACAAGGTTGGATAGTAATTTTTGGCTTTTTACTGATTTGTTTAGCGTGCTACGTTGGTCCTACTGCCAGTCTGCGCTTAATCTATCCAATAGCAGCTTTTGTAACAGCCATATTCCTCTATTTGCGGCATCCGATTCTCTATCTAGGCTTTACGTGGTGGATGTGGTTTCTCTCGGCGTTATTTACCCGCTTAGTTGACCTTCAAGTTGGCTGGGACTTTACTCGTCAGATGCTCGTAGCACCTTATTTAGTGGTGTTCGTTTCCATAGCCACCTTATTCCGTTACCTTCCTAGTGCCTATCGTCTAGGTGGCTTACCTTTTATTTTGGCTTTTGCCGGGGTGTTCTATGGCTTTCTCATTGGACTGGTTCACAACCAACCGGTTCCGGTGGCACGCAGCCTTCTGGACTGGTTGAGTCCCCTCCTCTTCGGTTTTCACTTATTTATTAACTGGCGAGATTATCCTAGTTATCGCCAAAACATTCAGCGCACATTTCTTTGGTGCGTATTAATTTTAGGAGTTTACGGTATATATCAATTCGTGGTAGCTCCGGAGTGGGACAGGTACTGGCTCGTCAAATCACTACAGACTAGCAGTTCTGGAAACCCTGAACCTTTTGGAATGCGCGTCTGGAGTACAATGCACTCAATTGGTCCGTTTGGTGCGACAATGCAGGCTGGTTTGCTGTTATTGTTCACCAGATCGGGACCTTTAATTTTTCCTGCCTCAGCAGCTGGCTACTTGTCGTTTCTACTTGCACAAACACGTACCAATTGGGGGGGCTGGTTATTCGGAATGATTATGATTATGGGTTCGGTAAAAGCGCGGATTCAAATGCGCTTAATTACCATAATTTTGGTGATGATAGTGTGTGTTGCGCCATTGCTGACTATTGAGCCAATTTCTTCTGTTGTATCAAAACGTGTTGAAACTTTTGTCAATCTTCAAGAAGATGGCAGCTTTCGGGATAGATCGAGCAGCTATGACAGAAACCTGAGTATAGCCCTTTCTAACACTTTGGGTAATGGATTTGGAAATACTTGGAAAGTCAACGAAAAAACTGGTCAAATAGAAGTGATTGTCCTTGACAGCGGCATTTTAGATATGTTTTTCACCCTGGGCTGGTTTGGAGCCATCCCTTATCTGGGTGGGCTAATCTTGATGATTTATCAAGTTTTCAAATATACAGAGTCCCGTTTCGACAGTTTTGTGAGTGCTGCCCGCGCCATTGGTTTTACTGCCTTTGCCCAGTTAATTATTGGTAGCGGAATGCTAAGTATAGCAGGGATGATTCTTTGGGGATTTTTGGCTATGGCTATGGCAGCGCATAAGTACTATCAGCATCAAGGAATTACTACGCCAAATCAATCTCAAGGCATGACTGTACTTAATCAGAGGTCAATTACATGAAAGTTGCTATCCTAATGCCACTGGCTGAACAACGCGGCGGAAGTGAAATGACTTTCTGGGACTTGCTGCAACAAGGACGACATGCGGATGTCGAATGGTTGGTAATTTTCAGTGAAGACGGTCCTTTGGTAGAGCAAGTGCGATCGCTTGGTATTTCCGCTATAGTTGTGCTTGGTAGTCGCGTGCGCGAATTGCACCGTTTAGTCGCCACCGCAGCCAAGATAGCTTCTATAATCAAGCGCGAAGGTGTAGATGTTATCGTCAGCTGGATGTGGCTATCCCACCTCACAGGAGGGCTGGCAGCGCTGCTGGCTGGCATACCTGCACTGTGGTATCAGCAGGAAATTCCAGATAATAAAAGCTTTTTAAAGCGCATGGTCAATTTGATGCCAGCGCGTGGTGTAGTCACAATTACTAAAGCTATTCAAGAGGCGCAGTCAAAAATTTTACCGAAAACCCCAGTATATTTAGTGCATCCAGGGGTGGCGCTAGACCGTTTCGATCCGGCTGTTCTGCCAACTCCAGCCACGATGCGCTCAAAGCTGGGTTTGCCGTTGGATGGACCTTTAATTGGAATTGTCGGGCGATTGCAACGCTGGAAGGGAATGCACGTTGTTGTGGAGGCAATGCCGAAAGTCTTGCAGAAGTATCCCGATGCCCATTGTGTGGTAATTGGGGGTAAGCATGATTTGGAACCGGATTATGGGGAGTTTTTAAAAGAGAAAATAACAGCGTTGGACTTAAGCGATCGCGTTCTGGCAGTCGGGCTACAACGCAATGTCCCAGAATGGATGCAAGCAATGGACGTATTTGTTCATGCTTCTGATAACGAACCGTTTGGTTTGGTGGTTATCGAGGCAATGGCGTTAGGCAAACCCGTGATTGCTGGCAATGCTGGCGGACCGACTGAGATAATTACCGACGGCTTAAATGGGCTGTTAACGCCTTATGGTGATGCAGATGCATTAGCGATCGCAATTCTCCGTTATCTTGACGACCAAGAATTTGCCCGTAATGCCGCAGTCGCAGCGCGACAACGTGCCCTCGATTTTTCTACCCAACGTTACGCCCAAAACTTTATAAATGCCCTTCACTCTGCGGTGTCAAATGTTTCTGAAGTTAATGCTTTGCCTTTAACTTAAACAAAAAACAAGGCATATTTGCAGGCGTTAATCCATCGGTGTGAGGTTTGAAGTCAGAAGATCGATGTGAATTTATTCAAACTTCAAACCTCTACCCACGGGGGTTCAAAACCCCAACGCCTATGCGTTGCTCGTTTTAGGTTGGGGTCAGAATACCAATACTTAAACCAAACTTCTTCCTTCTTCCTTCTTTCTTCTTCCTTCGTTCAAAAACAAATTAGACGTGAGAAAAGTCTTTCAAATAAATTCGCCACGTCTATTTTCTGTGCGCGTTTCCATATCTTATTTACCGCGAATGAATGTGCTATTGAAAAATTTATAATTCATAATTTATAATTCATAATTATGTTAACCATGTGGATTTAAAGCCCCGATGTAACAGGAAAGCTTATAGGAGGCAGGGGAATTAAACCCTTTTTAATTATGAATTATGAATTAATAATTATTAATTACGTTAATGCATTTTTTCATAAATATTAATAATAAGGTCAAAAAATATACGGTAGTATATATATATATATTAACTAATGGAGACGCTGATATGCTTACTGTGCGTAACAACAATTTTCGCGAACATGAAGGAATTTTATATTATTTAAACGACGCTATTCTTACAGAAAGCGATCAAAAAGAAATTGTAGCCCATAAGAATTTTGAGGAATTTAGAGCAGTTCAGAGTCATAAAGGAAATGACATATTCGATGCGATCGCCTTCAGATCGCCTTCTATTAATACCTTTAGCAAACTTATGTCGCGGCTGCAACTGTCTGGGAATGAAACTGTATTGGAAATGGGAGGTGGCTTCTGTTGGGCAAGTGCCTTAATTAAAAGAGAGTATCCAAATACCTATGTAGTTGGCAGCGACCTGATACTTTCAAATTTGCAATATACAGAAAAATTTGAAAAAATTTTGAATACCCACCTTGATGAGAAGTGGGTTTTTCACTGCTGTGAACTTCCATTTGAGGCAGAGCAATTTGATAGGATTTTCGCCTTTGAAGCATTTCATCACTTCGGCGAAAAAAATGATTTTAGTAAAACTCTTAATGAAATGATAAGGGTGCTAAAACCTCAAGGAAAAATTATATTGCTCCACGAACCAACATCACCCAAGTATTTGTATAACTGGGCTTATAAGCGAGTAAACAGCAATCCTTATGCTGAAGAAGATGTATTGGTACTCTCAAAAATCAAACAGTATGTAACTTCTCAAAAATGCAATTTTTCTGTAGAATTTTATCCAGATTATGAACATCGTGGATTTACAGAATCAATATATTATTACACTCTCTCAAAGCTAGGCATACTACAAAAGTTGCTTCCTTGCAGTGTCAACATATTTATAGAAAAGAATTAAGCGGCAGTAGGGTGGTGTTGTCCAACGCAACGCACCATCAACGATCTTTGGTGCGTTAGGACGTTACGTCCATAACGCACCCTACTAGCGTGACTGCAAAAGTTGCTTCCTTGCAGTGTCAATATATTTATAGAAAAGAATTAAGCGGCAGTAGGATGGTGTTGTCCAACGCAACGCACCATCAACGATCTTTGGTGCGTTAGATCGCTTGGGAATGTCGCTTATATTCAGCAAAACGCCCGCTTGCAAATATCTACCTATTTTTCCACAGTTCCTTTCAACGCCAATCGTTGTGGCTTTACATAGGGTACATACGTACTGCTAGAATTAGATACTCCATTTGCGACAACCCCAACCAAGTTTAACTTGCTCAACATCGTTGTAGCCTGTGCCAGTTGAGTTCGAGTTACCCTACCGATACTTGCCACCATGACCACGCTGCGACAAGATGATGCTGTGAGTAGAGCATCCACCATGCCCAAAACCGGAGAAGCATCAATGAGTACTAAATCGTAGTTTTCCTCAAATGCTTTCATCAATTGCGTCATGCGCGGGGAACTCAATAAATTAGCTGGATCGCCTGGTGCAGGTCCTGCGGTCAAAATATCAATGTAAGATGAACCTGAAGATTGAATACTAATTTGGTTGGGTAGAGCAACATCACTTGACAGCAGAGATGAAAGCCCCTGTTCATTTGGCAGATTGAGTTGTTTGTGCAGGCTGGGATCGCGTAAGTTTGCATCAATTAGCAATACTCTTTTGTGTAAACGGGCAGCACTCATCGCTAGACCCAACGCTAATGCGGACTTACCCTCATCCGGCAAAGCCGAAGTGATCATCAAAGATTTGAACGTAGCAACAGTATTTACCAGTTCAATATTTTTATAAATCAAATCCAGCGATTCCCAACGCGGTGGAGATTGCAGTACCTGAATTGTCCAGGGAGCTAGTACTTCTGGCTTGCCAAAAGGCAACTTGATCACTGATTCTCTGGGTTTGGCTGGGGGCAACTTAGGAGTAGTTCCCAACAACGGCAAGGCAACCTGCTTCTCCAACTCAGCAGTAGTATGAACAGAATCATCACCGGCTTCCCGGACAAAGGCAGCAATTCCTCCCAACATTAACCCTACCACTGCACCTAGTAGAAGGTTTTGCTGAAGGTTGGGACCCATCTGTTGACCTTTTTGGGGTGGTTCCAAAATTTGCCAATTAAATCCACCCTTGTCAAGTTCCTGCCGCAATTCCTGCTCAGATTTCAAAAGGTTTTGCAACGTTTCACGGCTAAGTTGTATCTGCGGTTGTAAGCGATTGTACTCAGCCAACAAAGCTGGGTATCGTTTGAGCTGTTCGCGCAATTGAATCTCTTTTGGTGCCAGAGTTTGATCGCGAGCACTTAAAGCAACTATATTTGTTTGTGTTTCTGCTAGCTGACCGGCAAGGTTGAGGTCAATTTGACCAAGCTGTCCTTGTTGTAATAAAGTATCTCCAACAGCCTTAACAGTAGCACTGCTACCCCCTAAAGTCCGTCCTACCTCTTGTTGCAATAATTGCTTCTGGCTTTGAAGCTGTTCTATCAGTTTTTGTACGCTGGGAGTCTCATCTGTGAAACGCAAGCGTTCCTGTGCTAAAGCCAGTTCGGTTTTTTGGATTTCGTTAAGTAACCCTTGGTAGCGAGTAGACTGACTCAGACGAGAAGCAACTAAAGCGTTTTGTGGAGTACGCTTTAGTTGTTCTTCCAAAGATTTTTGCCGAGCCAAAGTTTCCTCATACAGAGAACGGGTTTCGCGTCGTACCTGGACAATTCTGTTCAAATCGTCTTCTAGAGTTTTTGCCTGTTGTTCTGGGTCAATAAAATTCTTAGTACTGCGGAACTGTTGTAGTTTTCTCTCAGATTCTGTCAAATCATCACGTACCGTTTTTAACTGTTCTCTGACATTTTTCAGACCCTTTCTTAAACGCTCATCTTGCTGTTTGATGTTGTATTCTAGATAAACTTTCTGAATTGCATCTAGAACTTTTTGTGTCTTTTCTGGACTTGTGCTAGTGTAGTTTGCTTCAAATATTTTAGTAGCAACATTATCTTCTTTTGTTCTTAATTGCTCCAAAAGTAAAGAGCCTTTAATTTCACCTACAGTTATATCTGGATACTCTGGCTTAAGTTTATCAACCGCTCTTTGAATAAGTCCAGAACTCTTCATCACGTTCAGCTGGGTTGCAACGTCTATCTGAACACTAGACTCGGTAAACTTATTTTCTGCTCCAGCTCCTTCTGGTTTACCCTGATAGTTAGGTTCTATCTGCAACTGCATCGTGCTTTTGTAGGTAGGCTGTGTTTTAGAAGTTAAATAACCTGCAACACCTACCGAAGCAATAAATACTGCTAAAAACCAAGGAAATCTCCGGATTAAAACTGCAAACAGTTGTCCGTAACCCGGTTCTGTTTCAGCAATTGGATTTACATTGGGATTTAGACTACTAGTTTGAATCACGTTTACTATCCCTTAGCTAACAGTTTAAATGAATGATGGATGTAGGCTACAAGTTTGGTCAATAACTTGCTCTACTTGATTAAAAAATGCCTCTTCCGAAAAATGTGTCACAGCATGATTGCGGATGTCGGCATAATCCCAATTGATTTCCCTGGCTTCTAGTAGTGCGGTTTGTAGAGATTCGGGTGTTTGTCTCTTAAAAAAGACTCCTGTCTTTCCAGGTACCTGAGTATCTAATACCCCACCTGCTCCATAAGCTATGACTGGTGTTCCACTAGCATTAGCCTCTACTGGAACTAATCCGTAATCTTCTAAAGCTGCCACTATAACAGATGTAGCTCTAGAAAACAACTGAGTGCGTCGTGCATCAGTTACATGTCCCAAAAACTCAATATTATCTAATGCTTTGGATTTTAACCGTTCTTGTTCTGGACCGTTGCCTGATATTAATAACCGCCACCCCAGCCAATTAAAAGCTTCAACTATTATATCAAGGCGCTTATAGCTGATCATCCGGGCTGAGGCTAGATAATATTCATCTTTTATATCTGAATAAATAAACTTTTTTGTATCAATTGGGTAATTAATTACAATAGCTTTTTTGTTGTAAATTTTTTGAATGCGACGAGCTACAATACTCGAATTAGCAATGTAAAGATCAGGTTCTTGTGCATAAGTCAGGTCTACCTTTCTCATGACATCAAAGACTTGTTCGATTAAAGGTGCAAAATATCGATAGTCTCCATACTCGCGTAAATAAGTTTCTGTATCCCACAAGAAACGGGTAACATTATGACAAAAGCAAATGTGGCGGGAATTTGGGTTTTTTCTGACTGCTTTGGCGAAGCTGGTACTACTACTGATGATGAGATCGTAGTCTTGCAGGTCTAAGGCTCGAAAGGCAGGAAAATAAAAAGGAGCCATTAAACGGAAATACTTAGCTGCACCTGGAATGCTTTGCAAGAAAGTTGTGTTAACTATACGATCGCCTAAATCAATCGTTTGTTGGCGATCGTACAAAGATGTGAAAATGTCAGCTTCTGGGTATCGCTTACACAGCAATTCAAAGACGCGCTCTGCCCCACCGCGCTGGGTTAAGTAATCATGGACTAGAGCAATTTTCATAAATTTTCCCTGAAGTTGATATGAAGTTTATTTAAATGCTCGGCAGTTGGTTCCTTAAAATAATTTTATTATTTATCAGTAGAACTTACTATGCTATATCTATTTCTTCATAATAATATTTCCAAAAAGCATTTTTACTTTATGAAAAAAACAATTATCTATATGTAGTAATGCCCATGAAGGTGGGTGTGACGGGAGGTTGGGGGTAGGTGGGGAACCCCATAAAGACCCCGTCCTTAAGGACACCAAACTCATTTTTTGGGGTTTCAAGCGCCTGTACCCTTATTCAGGAGTGCTTGTGCATTGAGGAATAATTTTTTTTTCAGAAATAAATTAAGTTGCTCTGTCCCTTTTCCCCCCTGCCCTAATACCACCTACCATCTACTACCTACCTCTAGGTCAGGTCAGAATGACAGTAGTGAACGTTGTATTTATCATATTGGCATCCCAGGTAATTGATAAACTTCTACTGATTTTTATCGCAGATTGTTGACAATTCCGATCGCCTTACATAAATACTTGTCACTACTGTCACTTCAATTCAAGATATTACCCGACTGCTGCCAGGGTTTTTCCAGTAGCGAAGTAAGCATTTTGCTCTGCTCGCAGTTTATCGCCAAGTCTGCCTGATGGCAATTCTACATCATCGTAAGTGAGAACTTGATCCTTCGCAATATCTCGTTTCAGGCGACATCCTTCGGCTAAACCAATTGGTAAGAGGTTTTGCTCTTGGACGATGTTGGAACTCTCACATTGACCGTAGGTCATGTAGTAGCCAATGCCATCCAGAGTTTCTCCGGACTTTAAGTCAATTTTCGCGGTGGTGACTACATCCACAAGCGGACCGGCAATTGGAGACATCACAGCATCTTGGAACAAGACAGCACGCGCAACCGATAGTGGAACTTCAAAATGACAGAGGTGATAAGGAGTATAGAAGCTGTAGAGAGGACCTTCACCTAATTTGTACAAGTTGAGGTAGTGACGTTGCTTGGGATCGTCGTGAGTAGCAAACACAAACACACCCGGACCTGGTTTTGCTCCAACTACATAATCGACGATACCACCCAATTCTTTAAGCTGTTCAACATCATACATGTTGGTCATTTCATCGACATGACCTGCAAAGTCATATCCCAACATTCCCCGCTTGGCAATTGTCATTCCTGTAGCGTTGGCAACGATCGCTTGCTCGAAGGAAATTTTTGTGCCATCTGCAAAACTAGTTACCATGTGAGCCTTTTGACCCCAACGTTTGGCAAATGCTTCTTGTGTGGTCGGGTTGCGATAAGGGTCTTGCAGTCCTTTGATATTACCGCACAATAAAGGAGTTAAACCAATACTTTTGACGAAGCGGTAAAGGTTCATTTCCACTCCTGGCTGATCCCCGTCGCAAGCGCTGAGAATAACGCCTGCTTTATCGGCGTATACTTTTAAGATTGGACCAATCGTCCCATCAAGTTCGGCGTTCATCATAATTACGTGCTTGCGATGGGCGATCGCTTCCATCACCACCTGAGCGCCAAATTCCACTGCCCCTGTGACTTCAATTAAAGCATCGATGCCTTCAGCTTGGCACAGCAACATCGCATCTTCGGTGACTGCATACTCACCACGGGCGATCGCGTCTTCTAATTCAGTTACAGTCGAAACTACTTGAACATTCTCAATTCCAGCTTCCGAATAAGCTCGCTTGGCTGCATCAATTTGACGGTTGAAGATAGCAACTAACTCCATACCTGGAACTGAATTAGCAATTTGATTGGCAATTCCTCGACCCATGAAGCCAGCACCAATCATGGCTACTTTAACCGGTTTGCCTGCCTCGGCGCGTGCTTGTAATGCGCGATCTACAATAATCATTGATTAAACTCCTTGCATCAGATCGTGTTTATTGTTAGCGATTTTTTCGCAAGTTGTTTTTCTTAAAGGGAAACAACCTTAAACCCCGAAAATCTAATCGATGCGAACTTTTATTTTTTTAAGAAAAAATAAAGAGTACCGCTAACACCGCCAAGAAAGATACTTGGAATTTGCACCTCTAATAAAATTAATCAATTTGACTAAGTATTAATGAGGTGCATTGTGGTGAATTGTCAACAATTATACTCTTATCTCGAAGATGTGCCTCCCACGCTCATCATTCTCATCAGAGGCCAATTTAAATCTTTCTCAGAAACTTCGGTAACATCGACGGGCCATTCAATGTTAAAAAATGGGTCATCAAAGCGCAGACCCCGTTCATACCCAGGTGTATAAAATTCACCCACCTGATAGACAACTTCAGCATCATCTGTAAGTGCTTGATAGCCGTGGGCAAACATTTCCGGAACGTATAAAGCGCGACGGTTATCTGCGCTGAGTTCCACGCCAAAATGTGATAAAAAGGTCGGAGACTCAGGACGCATATCAATAATTACGTCGTAGATAGCACCTTGAGTACAGCGGACTAATTTTGTTTCGGTTGCTGGGGAAACTTGATAGTGCATTCCCCGCAGCGTTCCTTTTTTATAGTTGTAAGATAAATTGCATTGAGCAACAGTTGGCTTTAAGCCATGTTCTTCAAACTCTTTCGCGCAAAAAGTACGGGCAAAGAAACCACGGTGATCTGGCTTTTGTTCTAAATCAATGACGAAAGCGCCTTTGAGTTCAGTTTCGGTAAAAATCATAGATAACCTCGATTTTATATTTACTACAAAGGAAACTGGGTAATTTCCGAAAATTCTCTGATGAGAAAGTATTTTAGCAGATAAAATACTACTACGTGCCCACTTTAACCGAATCAGATTCTTTGCTTAACTCTGGTCTAGCAAAAGTATCATCCCAGTATTGGGTACAAAGTTCTGGTCGCTTGGGGGGGTTGGCAGTGTAAACATAAAACAGCGCTGACCGTTCTTCTGTCCGCAGGGTTCCGTGATGTAAAGCAGTTTTTGGATCTGTAAAAATGACCGTACCTGCTGGTCCCGGACAAGATTTCCAAGCTGATTTGGGGATAATTTCTTTTAATTCATCATCGTTGATACCTATATATCCTGCCTTCCAAAGCTTGTGGTAAATTCGATAATAATTCAAGCTATATAAGGAAGTTAAAGATAAAGGAACATATTCAAAAGGACCGTCTTTTTCTTCGACATCAGTCAAATAAATGATTATTTTGACCATTCTCCGGTCTTCTGAATCTTTATGCCATAGCAACGTTCCAAATTGATTTTCGTTGGGTAAATCTTTGCGTAAATGTACACCTTGAAAAGCAACGGGAAGCCCAATGTAATTTTCAACGATATTTAGCAGTCTTTGTTCTTGTCCCCAAGTGGAAAATTCAGGTAAATCTGTAACTGTGTAAATTTGGGGAAGCAATTTACCTGCACTGTTGTAGCTAGGTGTTGCCATGCTGGACAATTGACTGTAAGCAGCATTGAGAAGTTGTGGGGTGGAGGTTAATCCTAATTCGTCAAGTGTTGTGACGTAAACCCCTTCTTTTTGGAGAGTGTTAACAATATAGCGATCGCCTGACTCAAGTGCAGGCAAATTTTTGGCATGGTTCAGCAGTGCAGTTCTGTAACCTAACTCTGATTTCAGTTCAAATATTTTGTTTGTGATGGTGTCAAGCATACAAAAAGCGCCTTATTCATTAATTTCTTTGCATTGTTTTGACTATCATTTTTGATATTTATTGCTTAGAACTTCGTAATTCTTCAGTAGTAGTAAGCCTTGACTCAGCTATCCTTAAATTTGGATAAAAACTTTCTTCAATAGCAGACAAGCTTACTAAAGTCAAAAAGCTAATTCCTACATTTAAAGCAAATGCAGGCCATCTTTTCAAAGCGCCTAAAAACACTTTCAAGTTAACTTCTCTGAAATTCTGCAACATCATCCGGTTGCAAAATTCCTTAGAATATCCAATCTGCTGAAATTTATTAATAATTTCCGGGATGTGTTTGTATTGCATCAAAAGTGCAGATTTTGGCTCTTTCTGCCAATAGCTAACACCAACAATACATTCCATATAAGTATCTTTAGTGACGATTACACTGCCATTCGCAGCACAATATCCTGCTAAATATGCTAAGGATATCCAGTTACTTGCCGCATCTTCCCAAATTTCCAAAGCGCTTTTTACTAAGTCAGTTCTGTACACTGTCGCAGTCAGAAAAATGACAGCACCAACACTTTTAGAATAACAATGTTCAAATATTGCTTTGCCGTCAGCGTTTCCATCTTCACTGTCAGCGTCAAACCAGCGATTACCAACTATTGTCGGTGGATGGACAGGTTCGCCGGTGATTTTGTTTCGACCAGAAAAGTTGAGAAACAATAATGATAAATCGTTAGTGTTTTTAATTTTATTTATCGTATAGGCGACTGCTCTTTTTTGAATGGGGTCATCATCACCAATTGCCCAAACAAATTTAGTTTTTGCAGACTTCAGGCAATGAATGATATTTCGCATCACGCCTATATTTTCTGTATTTTTGTGATAAGTAAACGTGACGTGGCTAAGAATATTTTGCCACTTATTGACTACTTCCTGAGTATTATCTGGTGAACAATTATCAGAAACAAAAATTTCACATTCTGATTCAAAGCCTTTTATGGCTTCGGCAAGCCATGCTAATTGTTTATCAAGTAACTCGGCGCGGTTGTAAGTAGGGATAGCAATGGTGAGTAATTTATTCATTTTTTATCCAACAAAAGAAAATAAGTTTGAACTTTAATTGGCAAAATTATAGATTATTTAGAGTCACTAATGTGAAAATTCAGATCAATTATCATAAAATGAGTAATTTGTTCATAATCTTGTAGTGGATAGAATCATTGAGCCTGAGATTAAATTACAGACTTATTTTTTCTTGCTGAGATGATAAAAAACTTTTCCAAGTCGATACACCTACTAAACTAAAATACGGAGTTAGTATATTTACTGTATAAAAAGGCCATCGTCTTAAAGCACCCAAAATAACATACCAATTAGTTTCTGCAAAGTGCTTGGAAATGAATTTTCTGCAAATTGTTTGGCTATATCCTAACTCCATCAGTTTTACATAAACTTTCGGCAAATCGGAATAACGCATTTTGAACCATAGCTTTGTATCGACAATAGAATTCATTCCGCAAGCGTATTGAACATAGACATCTTTAGTAATTTTTACACTTCCTTGAAGGGCACAAAATGCAGTCCAATATATTTGTCCTTCTCGATTATTTGCACTGTCTCTCCACTTTTCTAAAGCTTGCTGTGCTGCTTTGGTTTTATACACTTGAGCAGTCATAAACGCTAGACAACTAAAGTTTTCTTGTAAATAATGCTCGATCAATACTTTTCCATTAGTATTGACTTCTTCATTTATAATATCAAAGCAGCGCTCAGAAGCTAATTGTCCTGTTACTACATTCAACCAGCAAAAGTTCAAAATTAATAATGCTATCTCCGGGTGTTTTTTCAGGTTATTTACTACATAAGCAAGGGTGATTTCGTGAATAGGATCGTCATCACCAATTACCCAAACATATTTGCTTGTTGCCTTTTCTATACAACAAGCAAGATTAGGCATTAATCCAATGTTCTCAGTATTTCTATGCGATATAAATGTCGTATGTTTGAAAAAAGGCTGCCATTTTTGAATGATTTCTTGAGTATTGTCTGATGAAAAGTTATCGCAAATAATAACTTCACATTCAGACTCAAATCCTTTAATAGCTTTAGACAACCAATTCAACTGTTCTTCTAAAAATTGGGCACGGTTAAATGTAGGAATGGCAATTGTAAGTAATTTGTTCATTATTAAGTTTTTATTGAATAAAAGACGGTGGAAGGTTGAGTTTTCGTGCAAGGAAATATGTGGAATTAATCATATTTTTCAACCCTGATAATAATCTCGAAAATGAAAATTTACACAAGATTTGAATTTGCAGCTAAAATATTTGTAAATAAGTTGAAATCAAATTAATTTGATTCCAAAGCTTAAAACAATTTTTAACTGCAAATCCAAAAATCTGATTATTTCTTCGTCCAGAAGAAATCTTGGTCAATTTGCTGGGTGCGAATTAGATATTCTAGCTGCTTCAAACGGGTGAAACCTCTAGATAAGAAAGTTTCTTCAGTCATATCGATTTGGCTGAACAAATCAAACAACTGTTGAGCGCCACGCTGGGCATTCCAATCACACTTAAATCCGGGCAAAATTGTGTTTATTTTCTCAAAAGATACTCGATAGCTGCGGTTGTCTGCACCGCTATCACCAAAAGATAATTTACAACCTTTGAAAACATCAGCAATAATTTCCGCGATTTCTTTAACTCGATAGTTATTAGTAGTATCGCCGACGTTAAAAATTTGGTTGTGTACAATATCGCGTGGTGCTTCAACCGCGCAGACAATTGCTTTACAAATATCCAACGCATGAACTAACGGACGCCAAGGTGTACCATCGCTGGTCATTTTAATTTCTTTGGTAGTCCATGCCAAGCCTGCCAAGTTGTTTAAAACGATATCAAACCGCATTCTGGGGGAAGCACCAAAGGCAGTAGCATTTCGCATAAAAGTAGGAGAGAAGTCATCATCAGCCAGTGGCTTAACATCTCTTTCTACCAAGGTTTTGCATTCTGCGTAAGCTGTTTGCGGATTCACTGATGATTCTTCGGTGACATCACCTTCTGTGGCTACACCGTAAACACTGCACGAAGACATGTATACAAAGCGACGCACACCCGCTTCTTTGGCTAGTTTGGCAAGGCGAACAGAACCTTTATGGTTGATATCGTAGGTAATAGTAGGTGATAGTTGTCCGGTGGGGTCGTTGGAGAGTTCCGCCATGTGAACGATCGCCTCGACACCTTGCAAATCTTCATCGGTGATATTACGGATATCTTTATTAAGGGTTTTTGCCGTTACTTCAGTACCGTTGTACAGCCAACCCACTTTATAAAATCCGGTGTCTACACCGATAACTTCGTGTCCCCGTTCAATTAACAAAGGAGGTAATAATGAACCTAAATAACCTTCGGTGCCGGTGACAAGAATTTTCATTGTTTTTATTTCCTATACATTGATGAATTTGATTATTTTGACAATTTTTTCCCAGAAAAATAATTCACCAAAATTACTATCACCATACTTTCACAATTTGGATGTATTTAATGATGTTAATTTCATGAATTTTCTCGCGATTCTTCTCCAGATAGTATCCCGCCAGCCTGACCAATCTGTGACATCAAGATATTGGAAGAATAAGTCTTTTTTAGGATGCGTACATTCACATTTCACTCCTGCATACCAGGGTTTGGGAGTATTAGTAAAGTGAATAATACAAGGTTGCTCGAGCAAATCCTGGTAAACATCTTCTGGAAAAGGGCTATTTTCCCATGATGGATAATCGTATATCCTGGGCATTTGATTCCATTTGGGATGAAGTTCTCGCCATTTACCTGCAAGAACTGCGTTTAGTCCATCCTGGTCGTTACGAACATATTCTTTGTTTTGTTGGATATATTCGAGAACCTTTGCGCCTATGTTATCAGTTCGCCACTTTTCGAGATTAATTACTAAAAGTCCAGAATTGAAATATTTAGCATCACCATCAAGTCCGACTTCTTTGTAGTTTCTTAAACCATCAGACATGGATATATACATATCCACGTCGTCTTGAACTGCTAGTGCATAGTCATCGCCAATCTCAATGTTCCATATTTCTCCTAAATCTCCCGTGACTACCATATCGGTATCTAAATAAATTGCTTTATTTAATTCCTGCGGTAAAAATTCGGTAATCAAAAGTCGATAATAGCAGCTTGGTGTCAGATGCCTGGTTAATACCAGATTTGTAAATAGTGCGTTATCTGGTTGAACCCAGGAAATATTTATCTTTTCTGATTTAAGTGATTTGATAATCTTATTTTTGTTTGATTCAGCAATTCCTCCATCAAGAATAAATAAGGCTATTTTTTGATTAGTTCCTAAATTTTCAAGTGCTGAACGAACTGTGACTGCAAGGGGCATGGCATAGTTATTATCAGCAGCACAAACTAGAACAACCGACTGATTGGAGCTAATGGACATAACGGAAATCCCTGATACTAATTCGCTTATTCTACAACGCTAGAAATAGATGTTTGTGCTATCTAGCGGTTGATTAAAAACTGCCTGCGCTTCCTGGCTAGTGTAGGCGAATTTAGAGTAGATGCAAAATAACTAATCAAAACTTAATTGGCTGCTGCCATCATTAGATGCGACTGTTCGGGAATTTGGGCGACAATGGCTTTACCAATTTCCAATGAAGAAGTGGCAGCAGGAGAAGGAGCGTTGCAAACATGGACGGAGTTTTGGTCTTGAACAATCAAAAAGTCGTCTACTAGTTTACCGTCGTTCATTAAGGCTTGGGCGCGAACTCCTGCATGGCAGGGAACTAAATCCTCTGATTTGACTTCCGGAATTAATTTTTGTAAACTTCTGGTGAAGGCTGCTTTACTAAAAGAGCGAATGATTTCTTGAATGCCTTCGTCAGCGTGTTTTGCTGCTAATTTCCAGAAACCTGGGTAAGTCATGACTTCTGCAAAATCACGCAAATCAAAGTCTGTTTTCTTGTATCCTTCGCGCTTGAGGCTGAGAACTGCATTTGGTCCTGCGTGGACGCTACCATCTATCATCTTGGTAAAGTGGACGCCCAAGAAGGGAAAATCTGGGTTGGGAACCGGATAAATTAAAGTCTTGACAAGATAGCGTTTTTCTGGTATAAGTTCATAGTATTCGCCCCGGAATGGTACTATTTTGGCTTGCGGATCTACTTGAGCTAATTTGGCTAGGCGATCGCTATGCAATCCGGCACAATTAATTACAAAGCGAGTTTCAAAAGTACCGTTATTAGTTTCCAGTACTTGATTTTTACCACTGCGGGAAATTTTCTCAACTTTTGTATTTAGACGCAGTTCGCCACCAAGCTTTGCAATTAACTCTGCGTACTTTAAACAAACTTGCTTGTAATTGGCAATACCAGTTGAATATACGCGGATGCCGGCTACGCAAGTGACATGAGGTTCAATTTCTTTGACTTCTTCGGCACTGATTCGCTTAACTTCTAGACCGTTTTCCAAGCCGCGCTTGTAAAGATTTTCTAAGCGCGGTAGCTCTTGTTCATCGGTGGCGACAATCACTTTACCGCAAACTTCATGAGCAATATCATGCTCTTGGCAGAATTCCACCATTGAGCGACTACCATCACGGCAAAATTTAGCTTTGAAACTTCCTGGCTTGTAGTAAATACCAGAATGAATTACACCGCTGTTATTACCGGTTTGGTGAAATGCCCATTTGCTTTCTTTTTCTAAAACTAAAATTTTTGCATTGGGATAGCGTTTGCCCAAAGCCATTGCTGTAGAGAGTCCAACTATTCCCCCACCTATTATCGCAAAATCATACATTGGTATTTTTTGCACCTTTAATTACAAAAGTTTAAATTTTCTGAGTCTGTCATTTTTTAATTTTTCGAGTGGGGAGTTAAAAGTTAAATTCAATTATTGATTCATAACTCCCGTACAGACGTTCCTTCGGAACGTCTGTACATAAGTACAGACTTTTGGCAAAACGTCTCTACATAACTCATAATCTTGCTTACCACACTTTCCAAGGAGCCTTGTTATTCTTCCATAGGTCTTCGAGGTAGTTTCTATCGCGCAAAGTATCCATCGGTTGCCAAAAACCGTCATGTCTGTAAGCAGATAGCTGATCCATTTCTGCAAGCTTTTCTAATGGTTGCTGTTCCCAAACGGTGGAATCATCAGCAATCAAGTTGATTACTTCCGGTTCTAGGATAAAATAACCGCCATTAATCCAAGCACCATCACCATCTTGTTTTTCGCGGAAGCTGTTGATTTTAGTTTGGTCGTGTCCTAAGGATATGGCACCAAAGCGTCCGGCTGGTTGAACTGCGGTGAGTGTACCTAAAGTTTTTTGTTCTTTGTGAAAGTTAATTAACTCAGTGATATTCACATTGCTAACACCGTCACCGTAGGTGAAGCAAAAAGTTTCATTACCAACATGGTTTGCGACTCGCTTCAAGCGTCCGCCTGTCATGGTACTATCACCTGTATCTACTAAGGTGATACGCCAGGGTTCAGCATTGCCACGATGCACGTTCATCTGGTTAAACCGCATATCAAAGGTCACGTCTGACATGTGTAAGAAGTAATTGGCAAAATACTCCTTGATTACGTACCCTTTATAACCGCAACAGATGATAAAGTCATCAATACCGTGTGCAGAATAAGTTTTCATGATGTGCCAGAGAATGGGCTTACCACCAATCTCGACCATCGGCTTGGGTTTAATGCTAGTTTCTTCACTCAGACGCGTACCAAGTCCTCCAGCCAAAATCACTGCTTTCATGCAATTACCTCAGAATTTTTAGGTAGATGAGTATTTGGACTTATCTCAACTGAGAATGTATCAACTTAACTTATGAGAAAAAGTTAATTGTCGATTTTCTCAGTAATAAATCTAACCGTATTTTCCGTCTTAAGTATGAAGACAAGGTAAATAAACTTGTTTTATCTGTAAAAAAATGAAAAAGCTTTGTGAATGCTGATGAATCAATGTAAAAAATTGTTTTTTTTTGAATACAAATAAAAAATAGATATTATTAGAAAGAGCTAACCTAAGCGTGGGTTGGCTCTTTCTAATTACAAAGTATTTAATTGTTAGTTAGGATGTTTTTCAGTTTTTAGCTACCTTTTACTAAGCCAGTTGTATTGTCAAAGAAAGTGTCACATTTGTTTTCCAAAACAACGCAAATGCTGCTTAATGCTTGTTGGTAATTATCCATATCCTCTTGCTCAAGGAAAATTTTGGCAGATGTCTGCAAATCGGCGATCGCTTTCGTATGATTTGTACTAGAATTCTTGCCGCCATACTGTGAAAGCTCGTAGCGGACTATACCTCGTTTTAGGTAAACTTTCGCACTTCGAGAATCGATGCGTAATGCTTGGTCAAAGTCGGCGATCGCTTCTTTATATTCTTGATCGAAGTCGCTGCTGTATTGACCAATTTGATAACGAATAAGACCCCGCTGAAAGTAAGCTTCTGACTTGTCTGCATTTAAAGCGATCGCCTGATTAAAGTCTCCAATTGCTTTGCGGTAATCTTGTTGAGAATCGCCGCTATATTTAGCAAGTTGGGAACGGACTATACCGCGTCTGATATAAGCTTCGGCTTCATTAGGATTAAGACGCAAAGCATTATTAAAGTCTGCTAGGGCAAGGTTGTAATCTCTATCGGGATCGCTGCTATATTCGGCTAGCATATAGCGGGCATTGCCCCGATTTACATAAGCCTTTACTTCATTAGGATTGATTTGTATCGCCTGACTGTAGTCGGTAACTGCACCATCATAGTCTTTCAGGTTGTAACGGGTATTGCCACGGTTAATATGTGCTTTGGCATGTGTCGGATTTTTTTTGATTGCTTGGCTAAAATCGCTTAGTGCTTGATCGTAGTCTTGCACTTTATAAGAGGCATGACCCTGTTTATAATAATCTGCAAAAGTGAGATTATTTTTGCTTTGCTCTTTGCGAGACATCAAAGTTTGTTGAGCATATTGATTTTGGGAAACTAAGGGACGAGTAAATTTAATCATTACGTCCAAGTACCCCAACATTCCAAAACCCAACAAGCACAAAATCACTGGGTAAAATTTTGATTTTTTGCGAGATTGATAATAAGAAAATTTTTGCGGTGCTACTTGCCGATAATTAATCTGGGTTACTGGAATTGGAGAAACGTTGTTGCCGCGTGTCGGACTTGTGTTGCGTCGAGTTTGTCTGCGCGGTTGTAGATGTTGTTTTGATTGTATTGCCTGCTGTGATGGAAAGGGGTCACGTCCGCCTAAGCGCAAGGTACGTTCGCACCAAGGACAGTTGTGCAGGTGGCTGCTATAGCGGTGCTGGGAGTTGACTGTGCAGGTAATCAGGTCATTTTCGATTTCAGCTAGTTCTAACAGCCAAGTTTGAGCGCTGGGACGCATTTGTGGGTTGTTATGACCGTGCTCAAAACAGCGGACAAACATTTCTTGCAAGCTGGGAGGAAGAATTTCCCAAGCTGGTGCTATCGGGGTAGGAGTGTAGGGGACGCGGCGCTGTTGACTGTAAGTAAAATGACCATTGGCAATGCGTGCTTCGTAGGTGGGTGGTTCGCCTGCACCTTGATAGATACCAGAAAATGGATGTGTACCTTCCATTAACAGTTGGAATATCAGTACTCCCAACCCAAATAAGTCATGGGCGATCGCGCGATCGTATTGAGCAAATATTTTATTTTGTAGTTCTGGTGGAGTAAACTCTGGTTTACCAACTTGGCAGCGGAAAACTACATTTTGTTTTGCATCGCGCACTTGGAACGAATCTGTATCTACCAGCGTCACTAATGCTGTGTCGCTGACCATGATATTCGACTCATTCACATCGCCGACGCAGTAACCGCTGTTGTGCAATGCCGCAAAAGCTGCCGCCAAATTGCGAGCTGTACGCAGCAAGTATTGATAATTAAATAATGGACAGTGTTCGCGCCTAGTTCTGGGGTTGTAGAAGTCGATCACCGGACGCATCCCTCGAATGCGCGGCATTAAAAAGCCAATAATGCGATCGCTGGAGTCTGCTGCTTTGAGCGGTTCATAGGGCCAAGCAATAGAAATATGCCCTAAACTTGCTGTAGGGTTTTCTGGTGGGTTGGCAAGCATTGCCAAAATTTTCCGCCCGTGTTGCTCAGTTGGCTTGTGATAAACTTTTGCCACTAAATTGCCATCGCTGGGCACAGCATAAATACAAGCTTCTCCGCCTCGCCCTAAACTAATGGTGAGGTTGAGGATTTCTTGGTTGGTAAGACAACGTAGAACCTGCATGATAGAATTACAATTTACGGGAGTTATTTAAGTTAAAAAAGAACTACGCTTTTAATCGCTTAAGGCAGCAATTATCAGCGTTAAGTCATCATCAGTACGTTGCGTAATCCGATCCGAACGCAAAAACCTCACCAACTGCTCTTTTGCCGCTGCTTTATCCTCGGCATTTGCCGCAAAGTCAAATAGAGGAAAAAAGAACGGTTTATGAGGCGCACCCTGTGCTATGTTTAATGCCAGCATTTGTAACCCGTCGGTAAGAACACCAACGTTGATTATGGCTTCGCGCCATAATCTCATTTGCGCTGTATCTAGGGCATTAGGCGAAGTTAAAAATGTGGTGGCGTTGACGTATTCGCCGTTATCAGGCATAGTTAGAGCAAGTAAGTTGCCCATGCGATCCTTCGCCACTGCCATTCCATCACCGATCTGCACGACTGCGACAAGTTCTGGTGTAGCAATCGTAATAATTAAGGTTGTTGCTAAATCTTGTGGCTGTTTGTCACAAGCTATCGCTTCATCCTCAACAGCAATTTTTGCCGCGACGATCGCATCATTTAAAAGCTGGCGCACTTCTTCATCATCATCCAAGCTTCGTCGGGTGAATTGTTTTACAGATATATTTTCGATCGCAGCTTCTACAGCCACCATCGCGCCAACTTTCCCGCTGACTGCACTTCCTGCACCATCTGCTACCGCTGCTATCAAAACGTTATCTGGCAATATTTGCCAGTAATGTGCGTCTTGACAGAGCTGTTTGTTTTTTAAATGGCTTGTACCACCTACAGATGCGGCTACTACCCGCCATTGAGATATCTTGCTTGATGTGTTCATTCTGCCAACAGAATAGTAAATATAATCAAAGGCGATGCGTCAGCCGCAATCGGGCGATCGCGTCCTTAAACAGATCCCCAGCCGATTGGTGGTAGTGCTACCTGTTCGTCTACCTGTGA
Organism: Tolypothrix sp. VBCCA 56010; assembly: GCF_050875635.1. Lineage (NCBI taxonomy): Bacteria > Bacillati > Cyanobacteriota > Cyanophyceae > Nostocales > Tolypothrichaceae > Tolypothrix > Tolypothrix sp. VBCCA 56010. The sequence continues at coordinate 13,850 of NZ_JBPAOH010000025.1, read as the reverse complement.
ATGTGAAACCGTTGACATACTCGCCGATAACCAAACAAACATCTCTATAAAGTTCAGTCCTTGGAGTTTCAGAGGAGTACGTACAGCAATTTTACTTAAGCGTGTCATATTAGCATTTTCCACGCCAACGGTAAAAAAAGCTACACGCTTATTCAGTTCATCTGTTTGCAAACGCTGGGACGCTTGCTCTATCGATTGCTCTAATTCGCCTTGCGGTTCTCCATCGGTAATCATAAATACCCAAGGACGATAGTAAGCAATGCCATTCGTGCGATATTGAACTTTGCGCTCTTGAATCAAATCCAAGGCTTTATTAATTCCCGAACCCATAGTTGTCAATCCTTGTGCTGTCAAAATCGGCGGATTGAATTGATCGGCAGTCACAAAGTCTTGCACTACATTTACGTTGCTATCAAAAGTAACAATTGCTACTTCTACTCTTCGTGCCGCGAGGGAATTTTTTACTAATTCGTCCTTCAAACTGAGCAAGCCCTGATTTAAAGCCTCAATCGGCTCTCCATGCATCGAACCTGAGGTATCTAGTAATAACACGCAAGGACAACGTGGTTCTGGGTTCTCAGCAAATTCAACTACTTCATCCAGTTTTAATGTATCCGGCATAACTTGTTGTGTTATGTTAAAGTCCAAAGCCTTCTTTCCTTTTCTCAAAGTATATAATTGAAAGCGCCGAACAAACCTACATTTTTGTAGTTGTTTGTCAGAGTGCTCTCTTATTTATTAAACAGATTACTACTAGCAAAATCCCTAAGCATTTAATAAAATCTTAACTTACAACGTAGTTGAGTAAAAGGGAATTTACCAGGGACTCACATTACCTGTAGCACTGCATCTAGTCAAATTTATAAATAACCCTTATAGAATATCAAGGATCGCGTGCCCTGCTCATATTGAATTTTAAAGATTCTATGTAGGTAAGTCAGATTTTAGATGAAAGCAATTCATCATATTTAATCTAATCAGCTTTCTCACTATACTTGTGTAACTATGCACACTTAAAATTAAAATGAAGCAGAAAATATTTTCTTTCAATATATAGTGCAAAATGTAACAAATTAAAGATATGGTAAATTTTGCAGATATGTAATATAAATACATAGCCAAACTGAAAAATTTGTTCGTAGAGAAAAATTCAATTCTTTCAGGGTGCCTCATTTACCGATACTTAGAATTTACAAGTATTCGGTCTAATTTACCGCAAATTATCCAAAAACATGAATAATTCTGGCACATTTACCAAATTGAGTCCCCTGAGTTTGTTAAGACAGTTATCTAATTGTTCGGAGAGTACTGGTTTACAAGCATCTAGCAACTCAGTTTCCTGGTCGATCTACCTAGAACAGGGTAAAATTACTTATGCTACCGATTCGGTTGAACCTTTTGATCGACTGGAACGGCATCTACGCCGTCTCAGCCGCCAAATTCCCCTGCTAAAGAGCGAAACCCGTGTTCAGTTACGCTTAATGTTTGAAAGTGACTCACACGGTAAGCTGAAACAAATATACGATTTGGCAAACCAGCCGCCTGATTATCAAGCTATTTGCTGGCTTGTCAGTCAAAAATATCTAAATTCTGCACAAGCCGGAGTGCTAATCCAAGAACTGGTTAAAGAAGTGATTGAATCATTTTTCTTAATCAAGCAAGGTTCATATAATTTAACAGATACATATCTGCCAAAAATTTGCGACCAGGATGTAGAGAAAGTAATCGAATGCTGTCAAGAAAGATTGCAAAATTGGCATTCTTTAGCGCCGCAAATTTCTTCTCCATTTCAGCGCCCTTATTTGTGCGTTTCTTCGAGGGTTAAACCAGAAAAACTTCCAGAACTTCAGCCCAATTTAACTCATTGGATGAAAGGTTTTAGCTTGCGTCATCTTGCGGTAATTCTGAATCAAGATGAATTAAAGCTGGCGCAAATTTTACATCCATATATCTTACATGGAGCGCTGTTATTACACGAACCAGATCCACCATTTGATAAATTCCCAAAGACTTGTGAAGAGTTACCATCTCATAGCGATATTGCGGAATTAGCTGAAATCGCAGCGCCCAGCAGCACTACTACCAACGGTAAGCCAAGTATTGCCGAAAATAAAGATACTCGTTTGCGATTACCAGATATATCTTCTATCAGTGATAATTTTCACCAATTAGCAACAAAAAATCAGACAAACACTGCTACTTTAACAGAGCGAAAAGTTCACAAAATAGTTTCTGTTGATGATAGTCCGACAATGCTGAAAGAAATTACTCGGTTACTAGAAGATGAAAATTTTTTTGTAGTGACAATTATCGATCCGCTAAAAGCGGTAATGTCAATTGTTCGGCACAAACCCGACTTGATATTACTGGATTTGAATATGGCGGGAATTGATGGTTATGAGTTGTGTAGGCTAATACGCAATAATTCAATGTTCAAAGAAACACCAATCATTTTTGTTACCGGAAGCAAGGGAATTATAGATAAGATAAAAGCACGACTTGTGGGAGCATCGGGGTATTTAACTAAGCCGTTTAGTCGCTCAGAATTGCTGAAAATGGTGTTTATGCATTTGAGTTAAAGACGGGGGACTGAAGACTGGGGACTGGGGACTGGGGATTATAGCGGTTCTCAATTGAGTGAAATACAGCTAAAGTTGGTAGGGGCAATTCATGAATTGCCCCGAAGCGATCGCGCTGCGTGTATTGGACGCAACCGAGAACCGATATATCCTCGTCCTCGTTCCCAGGCAGTAGCCTCAGAACGAGTGAAGGGGGAAAGGTAAGAGGAGAGTTTTTTGGTAAGTACAACGTTGTAGTAGGATTATTCAAGTTGGGGGGTACGCTTTGCGGGAGTGCTTTGAGCGATCGCCTCTCTTACAATCTAAAATTGAAGCATTGATACGATTCATAGAATTAGCAAGCACACTCCATGCGTATTTCTCTAAGTTGGCTGCGGGAACTAGTTGAGATAAAAATAAGCCCGGAAGATTTAGCCGAAACCTTGACAATGGCAGGGTTTGAGGTAGAAGATATTGAAGACCGCCGCACTTGGGCTTCGGGGGTTGTTGTTGGAAAAGTGCTTGAACGCCAACCTCACCCTAACGCTGATAAGTTGAGTGTTTGCCAAGTTGATATCGGTGCTTCTGAGACTTTAAATATCGTCTGCGGTGCTGCGAATGTTCGAGCAGATATTTATGTACCAGTAGCAACCACAGGAACTTATTTACCAAATATCGATTTAAAAATCAAGCCGGCTAAACTGCGAGGTGTTCCTTCTCAAGGAATGATTTGTTCTTTGAAGGAACTCGGTTTACCCACTGATGTAGACGGAATTCATATTTTTCCTCAAGAAAATCTCCAACTGGGTAGCGATGTCCGTCCTTTGTTGGGTTTGGATGATGTGATTTTAGATGTCACTGCTACTGCTAATCGCGCTGATGCTTTAAGTATGGTAGGGATAGCGCGGGAAGTAGCAGCGCTGACAGGTGGAAAGTTGACAATTCCTGAACCGGGTGAGGTGTCTGTTCCGAGTGGAGGAAATTTCACTTTAAAAATCGATGAGACACAAGCTTGTCCTGCTTACATCGGTACGCTAATTGAAAATGTAAAAATTGCGCCTTCTCCTGATTGGTTGCAACAACGTTTGCGGGCTGCGGGAACGCGACCGATAAATAATGTTGTGGATATTACTAATTATGTGTTGTTGGAATGGGGACAACCACTGCACGCATTTGATGGCGATCGCTTGGGTGGGGGAACTCAGGAGGGCGGGGAGACCCAGGAGGGCAAGGAGACCCCGCCCCTACAGGTTGGGGTGCGTTTCGCTAATGCGGGGGAATCGCTGAAAACTCTGGATGGACAAACGCGGAATCTAACTACCCAAAATTTGTTAATTACTGCTAACAATAAACCCGTTGCTTTGGCGGGGGTGATGGGTGGAGAAGAAACCGAAGTTTATGAAGGTACGCAAAATATCTTTTTAGAAGCGGCGTTATTTGACTCTGTGGCAATTCGCCGTTCTTCGCGTAGCATCGGCTTGAGAACAGAAGCTTCTGGAAGATATGAACGAGGTGTAAACCGCGCTGAGTTGGAAAAAGCCACACGCCGCGCTTTATCGATGATGGTGGAGATAGCACAAGGAAATATTGTAAATCAGGAAATTGCCGATACGCGCCCCGATCCTTCTACTTGGAGTCGGGCGATCGCACTGCGTTTAGAACGAGTTAATCAAGTTCTCGGACCAATTGAGATAAACGAGAAAACCGGAGAACTCCAAGCCCAAGATGTTGAACGCATTCTAACTGCATTGGGATGTCAGCTAACTTATAAAGGTGTAGGTGCTTGGACGGTAACTGTCCCTCCCTATCGTTACCGCGATTTAGAACGGGAAATCGATTTAATTGAAGAAATTGCCCGTCTTTACGGTTACGATAACTTTTGCGATACTTTACCAGAAAAATCGGAAGCTGGTTATTTGCCTTTAGATCAGGAACTGATACGCAAATTGCGAGCTTATCTACGTGCCGAAGGATTGACAGAACTAATACACTACTCTTTGGTGAAACCACAACAAGAAACGCAAATAGTGCTGTCAAACCCGTTATTTACAGAATATTCGGCGCTGCGAACTGAGTTAATTTCCGGGTTGATTGATGCTTTTCAATATAATATAGAGCAAGGAAACGGTTCGCTGAACGGCTTTGAAATTGGGCGAATTTTTTGGCGAGAAGAAGACGGTTTGCAAGAAGCCGAAGCAATAGCCGGAATTATGGGAGGCGATCGCACTGTCGGTAAATGGTCAAGTGGCGAACAACCTTTAACATGGTTTGAAGCCAAAGGCATTTTAGAAAGTGTATTTCAGCAACTTGGTTTGCAGGTAGAATATCAACCAGATAATCAAAATTCCCGCTTGCATCCCGGACGTACCGCGTCTTTGTGGATACGCGGTAATCGACTCGGTACTTTTGGACAGTTGCATCCGCAAGTGCGACGCGAAAAAGGTTTACCAGATTCAGTTTACGTGTTTCAACTGGATTTAGATGTGCTGTTGGAATCTTTAGAAAGAGATGAAATACTAATACCGCAATTTAAACCTTATTCTACTTATCCAGCAGCCGATCGCGATATCGCCTTTTTTGCACCAATTAAGGTAACTGTTGCGGAAATTGAAAAAGCGATCAGCAAAGCAGGTAAAGATTTATTAAAATCTGTGGAATTATTTGATGAATATCGCGGTGATAATGTACCAAAAGGACAACGCAGTTTGGCGTTTCGTTTAATTTATCAGACAAGCGATCGTACTCTCACTGATGCTGAAGTCGAACCAGTACACAACAAAGTTCGCGAAGCATTAGTTGAGAAATTCGGTGTCAGTTTGAGAAGTTAGGTAGAGACGTTCCGGTGGAACGTCTGTACTAAATGGGCGTGATTAAACATAAAATGTAGGTAGTGAGCGGTTTACCGCTCAATTCCGAGGTTTTTCAGCGTTTTTAAGCACTGAAGTGCTTACTACGTTTAAGAGTGTTTACTTACACTCAGGTCTTTAATTGAAATCTTTTGTAATTTTAGATGGTGTATTTATGGCAAAATATATAATGTGGGGAAGTTATTGCGAAGACGTTATCGAAAAACGTGCCCCTCATCGTCAAGCGCATTTAGACGGACTCGCAAAACAAAAAGAATCTGGTGTGTTGATCACAATTGGTCCAACCAAGGATGTAACGAAAGTTTTCGGCATTTACGAAGCCGATGATGAAGCGATTGTGCGCGAGTTGATTGAAAATGACCCCTACTGGCAAAATAATATCTGGACAGAATATTTTGTCAAAGAGTGGATTCAAGCTTTTTGAATCAAAAATCACATGAATGCAGAAGAATTTTTTCAGCAAGGAATAAATCAGAATTCCCAAGGAGATTATCAAAGCGCGATCGCTTCTTTTAACTCGGCATTGCAAATCAATCCCGATTTTGCCGAAATTTACCAAAACCGGGGTAATGCTTACTTTGCTTTGGGTGATTACGATCAAGCGATCGCTGATTATCAGCAAGCAATCAAAATTAATCCTACCTTAGCTGCTAATATTAATTTTGACTTGGGAATTGCCTACTATAATCAAGCTTTGACGCTTTGCGAACAAGGTGATTATCCAAAAGCAATTGAAGATTTTAACTCGGCTTTGGAGCTAAATCCTAATTTTGCTGAAGCTTACAGCAATCGCGGTAATGTTTGCTATCAATTAAAAGATTATCAAAGTGCGATCGCCGATCATAGTCTCGCACTGCGACTTGATCCCAATTTCACAGACGCTTATCATAATCGAGGTAATGCTCATTATGCTCTTGCAGATTATACTGAAGCGATCGCCGATTACAACCGCGCATTGACAATTAACCCTAATTATGCATTGGCATACTACAATCGCGGTTTAGTTTATACTTCCCTGAAAGACTTTCAAAAAGCGATTGCTGACTTTAATCAAACTTTAAAACTGCATCCCGATGATGCCCAAGCATACTACAATCGGGGTCTTGTGCGTGCCACTTTGGGAGATTATCAAGCAGCAATTGAAGATTACGATCGAGCATTACAGCAAAATCCGTATCTAGTTTTAGTTTACGGCTTTCGGGCGAATGCACGCACTCAAGTGGGGGATTTTCAAGGTGCGATCGCCGATTGTAACGAATTATTGCAACTTCATCCGCATCTAGCAGAAGGATATTGCGATCGGGCTACGGCTCATCGTAGTTTGGGAGATTATGAAAAGGCAAAAGCCGATTACAATCGCGCATTATCCATTAATTCCGACTTAATAGAAGCTTATTATGGTAGAGCGATCGTCCGCGATGCTTTAAAAGATTACCAAGGTGCAATTGCAGATAACCAAAAAGCAATTCAGCTTAATCCCAACTTTTGTCAAGCATACTGCAATCTAGGTAATACTCACCGCAATTTAGGAGACTTTCAAGGCGCGATTGAAAATTATAATTCTGCATTACAACAAAATCCCGATTTGATAGAAGCTTATTACAATCGGGGTTCTACATACTTTGTTTTAGAAGATTATCAAAGAGCGATCGCCGATTACACTCTAGCAATAAAAATTAATCCGCATACCGCTGCATTTTATAGCGATCGCGCTAATGCTCGCTATGCTTTAGAAGACTTTCAAGCAGCAATCGACGATTACGACCGAGCAATAGCCATCGACCCCAGCCTTGCCGAAGACTGGTACAATCGAGGTCGTAGCCGTTGTTTGTTGAAAGACTTTCAACGAGCTTTAGAAGACTTAAACCAAGCCTTGTATTTACAACCGCATTTCGCATCAGCTTACATAGTTCGGGCTGATATCCGCCATAATTTGGGAGATATAGAAAGTGCGATCGCTGATTTTCAGAAAGCTGCCGATTTATATCAGCAAGAAGGAAATACACAGTATTCTCAGCAAATTCTTGACATAATTCGCCAACTTCAGCAATAAAAATTTACAAAATCAACGCAGAGTGATTTTCGGTAAAATCACTCTTGTCTAGTATTACTTATTACTATTATAAATAAAGCCAGTAGGGTGCGTTATAACGTAGTTTAACGCACCATTAATGGTACTTGATGCCGTAATGAATGGCGGCATTCCACCCGCAGGTGGTTTTATATTTAATTCAACCTACCTACTTAAGAAGATGAAGAAAACGATTCAGAACATAGTATTTTCTGGTGTCAATATTACATTACTTGCTGTCATTCCCTTCTTTATAAAAGCACCATACGCTAACGCGCAATCTATAGAATCAGCGGTTGTTATCGACCCGCCATCAAATGTTAGAGTTAAACCGAATGGTGCTATTATTTGTGCCATCAGATCGCAAACATCTATAGCTATCTATGATTATAAAAATGGATGGTACAAAACAGATGTTTGCGGTCGTAGTGGTTACATTCATCAAAGCCAAGTTAGACTGCAACCAGATAGTGAAGTTGTAGAAGCTTATTGTAGTGTAACAGGCATCCAAACAGGACAGTTAGCCCTTCGCTTTTCTCCGAATGGAAAATCTAAAGCTGGACTAAATAATGGAAATACAGTACTTCCCATCAAAACTCAAGGTAATTGGTCTTACGTGCGTGTCATATTTGGACCAAACAACAGAGTTAATGGATTAGAAGGCTGGGTAAATTCCAATTATATAGCTTGCCCATAAAAATTGTAGGTTGGGTTTTGCCTTTCAGTCCCAACCTACAATTTATAACTTTATATAAAATAGATTAAATATTTAATATCAAAAAAACTTGGAGGAAATTATGCAAGAAGTATCCAACTATACCCAAGAACTTTTCAACCGCATTTCACCAGTAGTTGAAAATTTATTTACGGATAGTAGTTTCTACATAGATAGATTAAATAAACAAGAAATGGTATAAATGTTAGTAAACTTGTTTGGTAAGTTTTCCCCTGAAGAAATGAAGGCTATCCCTGATAACGAATTGTCACGTATAATCAAAAAAATATTGACATTAGAAGCTGTTTCTGGGACTTTAAATGATTTAACACCCGAACAAATCAAAATCTTTGATGAGGCAGTGCTAGGAAAATAAATCAAGTGACCTTTTTATTAGATACAAATATAGTTATATTTTAAAAAGAAATGTAAATACCAACAATCGCTTAAAAGAAGCGACTCGTTCGGGTGAAGAAGTATTTATAAGTTGTATAACTTATTATGAAGTAAAAAGAGGATTGATATCTATAAACGCTGTCAGACAGCTAGCTGATTTTACTCAGTTATGTACAGATTATGAAGTTTTGTTTTTAGATGATATAAAAATTATTGAAAAAGCTTGTGAAATTCACGCGGATTTAAAAAGAAAAGGTACGCCAATACAGGATGCAGATGTATTAATAGCATCCACAGCTATAATACGTAGTTTAATCTTGGTTACAAACGATCGCCACATGTCGAGAGTCAATTGCTTCTAAATATACTATCTCTTCCTTTGCGCCTCTGCGTCTGTGCGTGATACAAATCCGAATCCTAAATATTTGCTTTAGCTATATATCGCCAAATATTCGCCAATCCCTAAGACTGACACTCATCACAAGCGCGATCGCCTACTTTTGTCCGCCTCAAGTTATGATCTAGTCAAAAGCCATACAGCAAAACAAAAAACTCTCATCATGTCCAATCAGACAACCTTAAATAATGCTAGCGCTAGCCTTGCCCAACTGTGCGAACAAGTAGTTAGCGATCGCGATGTCGTAATTATTACGCGACAAGAAGGCGAAAGCGTTGCCATAATTGCTGTTGAGGAACTAAACAGTTTACTAGAAACAGCTTATTTACTTCGCTCACCGAAAAATGCTACTCGTTTGTTAACAGCTTTAGAAAGAGCAAAAGCCAGAACTTTAGAACCTCAAAGCATTAACGAACTACGTCAGGAGTTGGGTATTGGCGAAGAAAAAGAAGAATGAAAGCCAACCCCAGGAAATAATAGTTCGAGATGCTGTTTTTCATCCAGAATTTAGAGAAGACCTCGCTTATTGGGTAAAAACAAATCGCAAAACTGCATTGCGTGCATTCGACTTAATTGAAGCAATTATGCGAGATCCATTTATAGGTATTGGTAAGCCAGAACCATTGAAATACTTGGATTCGGATGCATGGTCACGGCGACTCACTCAAGAACATCGCATTATTTACTTTATTAGCGACGACCGCATTGATTTTCTTCAAGCTCGATATCACTATTAGCAGATGAATCCTAAATTTTTGCTTTAGCTGTAGATAGCCAAATATTCGCCAATCCTTAAGACTGACACTCATCGCAAGCGCGATCGCGTTTATCGGCAAAAATCGCCCCCATCCTGGAAGGATGAGGGCATCGTTCACGGTGTCGGTTACTTTCGCAACCTCACAACGCTCGTAATTGCCGCTTTTGCACTCTTTCCGCGCTACCGGTGGGAATCGAAGCAATTAACCTTTGCGTATATTCCTCCTTGGGTTCGCGGTAGATGTTTTCGGCTATACCTTGTTCGACAATTTGACCGCGATTCATCACCAAAATGCGATCGCTCATAAATTTCACCACACTCAAATCGTGGGAAATAAATATATAAGTCAACTTAAAGTCATCTTGCAATTCCTTCAACAAATTCAGCACCTGCGCTTGTACCGAAACATCCAGCGCGGAAACCGATTCATCGCAAATAATAAACTTGGGATTTAACGCCAAAGAACGCGCAATACAAATGCGTTGACGTTGACCACCAGAAAATTGATGCGGATAGCGCTTAATTGCATCTGCACTCAATCCCACTCTCTCCAAAAGTTCCGCTACCCGTTCATGCCGTTGTTTGGATGTCTTCCCAACAGAATGAATTAACAACGGTTCCATGATTGCGTCCCCAACCTTCATCCGGGGGTCAAGCGCACTAAAGGGATTTTGAAAGACTATTTGCATTTCTCGTCGCAGTTTTTGCAACGGTTCACCTTTTAAGCGAGTAATATCTTGTCCCTCAAAGATAATCTCACCGCTCATCGGCTCAATTAATCGTATTAAAGTTCTACCAAGGGTGGTTTTTCCACAACCTGATTCTCCCACTAATCCGAGTGTTTCCCCTGGTTTGACATCAAAAGAAACGCCGTTAACTGCCATCGTGTAGCGTGTCGTTTTTCCAAATACACCCCGCACCGGGAAACCCACTTTCAAATCGCGGACTTGTAACAGCGGTTTCTGTTCGTTGAGGTTTGCTAATCTTGCAGCAATCTCTTCTGTGCTAACTTCTATCGGAGTTAACGGTTCTTTGGCTTGAATTACCATTTGTCCGGTTGGTGTTTCCTCGACACTCATGTAGTCGGAAACGGTGAGGAGTTTTTGGGGATGGCTGTTGAGTGAGGGGCGACAAGCTACCAAACCTTTAGTATAGGGATGCTGGGGATTGCTAAAAATTTGCGCTGCTGCTCCATATTCGACAATTTTACCTTTGTACATCACCGCTACAGAGTCGGCAATTTCCGCAATTAATCCTAAGTCGTGGGTGATAAAAATCATTCCCATGTCGCGTTGCTGCTGCAATTCCCGCATCAACTCTAGAATTGTCGCTTGGACTGTCACATCTAAAGCTGTTGTCGGTTCGTCTGCAATCAATAGTAAGGGATTGCAGGAAATTGCCATTGCAATCATCACCCGCTGCAACTGTCCTCCAGAAAGTTGATGCGGAAAGCGTTCCAGCATTGCGTCTTTGTGTTGCTTAACTAACTCTGTTAGTTGTCGGTCATCTAAATTTGATGAGTTAGCAGTTTGTTTCCAGTTTTCGAGATATTGCTGTTTAATTTGCTCGTCGCTGGGAAGGAGTTTTACTTCTTGTAAACCTGCGATCGCTTTTTGCTTTGCTTCAGCTTGCGACACTTTCTGATGTCGCATAATCGCTTCGGTTAGCTGAAACCCTATATTATAAACCGGATTGAGCGAACTCATCGGTTCTTGAAAAATCATGGCGATCTCACCACCCCGATAAAGCTGCATTTGCTGCAAAGGTAATTCTACCAAGTTGATTGGTGCGGTATTTTCCTGATGGCGAAAGTAAATTTCACCACCGCTTATCCTTCCCGGAGTCTGCACCAAACCCATCACAGCTAACGATGTTACTGATTTTCCGCTTCCCGACTCTCCGACTATTCCCAGAGTCTCCCCGCGATGCAACTCAAAGGAAATACCATCTACAGCTTTAACGCTGTTGCCATCATCGGAAAATTCAACTTGTAGATTGCGAACCTCTAGGATAGTTTCTCTCATAGGAATCGGGTATTAATCGTGACTTACTGAATTTAAAATTATCTGGATTTTAACAGTGGTTTTGTAACCAGGTGAACTGATTTTTTTGATTGTTACACCTTTGATAAGAAATTTGGCATTCTAGATCACAATTTTTGTTAAATTTTAACGGATGTAGCAAATAAGGCTGCGTAACACTAGCCTGACGCTACATCCGTTATCAACAGGGAGACAAGGGGACAAGGGGGACAGGGGGACAAGGGGACAAGGAGGACAAGGGGGACAAGGGGGACAACTAACTCCTAACTCCTAACTCCTAACAACTAACTCCTAACTTCTTCATCTCAGATACAATTGCCAAAAAGCACTTTCCGCTTAAAACGGAATATCATCTATATCTTCGTCCTGTGCTGGTGCAGGGTAAGGATTGCGATCGTAATTTTTCGCGCTTTGTTTGGGTTCGTCTTGTGCTGGTGCGGGATAAGGATTGCGATCGGACTTTTTCGCGCTTTGTTTGGGTTCAATGTCGAAGTCATCCTCAGCAAGAGTGTCAAAGTCATTCTTAGCTTGGGTGGATGCGGGAACCTGCGATTCGTAAGTGGTTACAGTTTTTTGGGGAGTTGCCACAGGAGACGACACCGATGTAGAAGCTTGCCGGTGGTTTGTTGCAGCAGCCACGGGGACTTCTGATTGTCGTTGAGTGGTTTCCATTCTTGGTGAGGAACTAGTATCAAAACCTGCTCCCAATGCATGAATGCGTTGCACTGTCAACTCAGCACGTTTTTCTTTGAAACCTTCTCGACGTTCGATGGTATGCATTCCTAAGCGTCCTTCAATGAGAACGCGATCGCCTTCGTGGTAGTTTTGCTGAATTTCTTTCGCCATGTTACCCCAGCCTACCACCTTCAGCGTTGCTGGGGGGTCATCCGGACGCACTCCGGGAAACCGCACCAGCATTTCGCTGATTTCTAGGTTCTCTGAGGTGTAGCGTAGCTGCGGATTTTCTACGATTTCCGCCATCAAAATACAACTGTTCATTAATTACTCCGTTTGTTGGCAATCAAGCTATATATGTTTTATTTTCGACAATTTTTTTGATTTATTAATAAATTCGTTATTTCTCACGATTGTGCATTTATGATTGTAAATATGGATATTAGTACTATTGTACCATATTAAATTACCAGCTTTAGGTAAGTCCTAGATGGGAAAAAAGGCGTTTGTGGAAGTGGCGATCGCTTAAATATGGCGTTTTTGAAACAGAAGGAACACAAACCCCATTGTTTCATGTCCCCACGTTAAATAACCTCTCTGCCTTTTCAGGACTTAATGGACAATTGAACAAATTTGACCTCCACAAAAGTTGAACAAATATTGGCGATCGCGTTATTGATTCACTCCACAGAAGAAATCAACCAATCTACTACAATATAAACTTTGGTTATCAAGCAGAAGTTGTGGTGACATAATTATAAGTTTTTATTATCAAAATAAAAGCTGTCGTGACTAACGCTAATCGCTTTCTTATGAAAACAGAAGCTGTCGTTACTAACGTTGAAGCTGTCGTTACTAACGTTGAAGCTGTCGTTACCAACGTTGAAGCTGTCGTTACTAACGTTGAAGCTGTGGTTATAAATAGAGAAGTTGTCGTTATTTATCAGGTTCAGATTCCCTCCTGTAGAAACCCGACTTTTTAAAGAAGTCGGGTTTCTCAGCTTTCATCAAATCTAACTTTGCACATGAACCGGAAAAACACCCAAAGCAATCAACCGCGCCGGCAAGTCGCGTAAAATGGGTAGACGCAAAAAAGCCGGAGGCTGGACAATTTGATCTGAGTTGAGAACACGGGTAAAAATCAGTTTCTGAACTAAAGCTTGAAATGTTTGAATAATGCGTGTGGGTAACTCGCGGAGGTGCTGTACTTTCGCTAAATCGCGTTCATCTACACGCCCAGCTTTCGGGAGCATCCCATTTTGGCAGATTTACTAGTGATGGCAAAATAGAGGGAAATATATAAGCCGCATATCAAAGTGATGACTCAAGAAAAGCAAGCACGTCTACAAGCCTGTCTGCAAGAACTAGCAAG